>JAWODX010000148.1:0-4418 GCA_046483085.1 Planctomycetota bacterium | reverse complement strand
GTGGCCAGCCCGGACGGCTGGGCGGGCCACTTCCAGGGCGGGCAGGGACTGTATACCGAGGGCTTCAAGATGCCGACGGGCGCCGCGGCCGGGTACGTGCTCACCTGCGACGCGGACGGTATCGGCACCTGGCAGGCCGCGTCGGGCGCCGTCGATACCGACTGGACGATCGACGGCGACGACCAGTACTCCGCGGTCTCGGGGAACGTGGGGATCGGGACGGCGACACCGGCCGAAAAGCTCGACGTGACCGGCAACATCCACGCCAGCGGCTCGCTCATCAGCGGCAGCACGATGACCATCAGCGGGGCCACGAATCGCATCACGTCGACCAGCAGCATGGACTTCTACCTGGACACCGGTGACCGCGCGCTCCGGCTCGAAGACCAGGTGACCTCCCCGAACCTGCTCGGCGGATACGGCGGGAACACGGCCACCGCCGGCGTCAACGGAGCCACGGTCTCCGGCGGCGGTTACTCGGCCAACGCAAATAAGGTCACCGACCACTACGCCACGGTGGGCGGCGGCGTGAGCAACGTCGCCGGCAACGACGATGCCACGATCGACAACGCCCAGTACGCGACGGTCTGCGGCGGACGGAGCAACGCGGCCGGGGCGCGAGACGCCACGATCGCCGGTGGAAACGGCGGGACCGCGAGTGGAGCCGAGTCGTTCATCGGCGGCGGTGAAATCAATGAAGCGACCCACGAAGGCACCGTGGTCGGGGGCGGCTATCGCAATCGGTCGCTGGAGGTCTACGCCACGATCGGAGGCGGGTACGAGAGCACGGCGAGCGGGAACAGCGCCGTGGTCGCCGGGGGGAAATGGAACCTCGCCAGCGGGAATTACTCGGGCGTCGCCGGCGGTTATGTCAACACGGCCAGCGGAATGTACGCCGCGGTCCCGGGCGGCCGGGACAACGAGGCGACCGCATCCTACGCCCTGGCCGCCGGGCACCGGGCGCACGCCGTCCACGACGGGACGTTCGTCTGGGGCGACTCGACAAACGCGGACTTCAGCTCAACGGCCGCCGACCAGTTCCTCATCCGCGCCGCTGGCGGCGTCGGCATCGGGCTGACAGACCCGTCCGAGGCGCTCGACGTGTCGGGCAACATCGAAGCGACCGGAACGATCAAGAGCGGGGCCTCGATCACCATCGACGGCGACAATCATAAGATCACGTCCGACGGCGACGTCGAGGTCCACGTCAGCGACGGCCGCGCGCTCCGGATCGAGACCAACGCGGATTCCCCGAACCTGATCGGTGGACACAGCAGCAACAGCGTCACTGCCGGCGTCTACGGCGCCACCATCTCCGGGGGAGGACACGGGGACGACCCGGGCTATTCGAATACGGTGACGGATTCCCACGGAACAATCGGCGGCGGCATCGGCAATCAGGCCGGTAACGACAACGCATCCACCCTGGACGCACGGTGGGCTACAGTGGCGGGTGGGAGTAATAACACGGCCAGTGATGACTGCGCCGCCGTAGGAGGCGGCTCGGGAAATACCGCTAGCGGCGAGAAGTCCACCGTAGGAGGCGGCCAGCACAATAGCGCGAGCGGCACTCGGTCCACCGTAGGAGGTGGTTACGAAAATAGCGCCAGCGGCACTGACTCCACCGTCGGCGGTGGAGCCGAAAACGATGCCGGCGGCGGACAGGCGGCGGTCTGTGGCGGCTCAAGCAACTCAGCGGGCGGACATTGTGCTTTCATCGGGGCGGGGTTGAGCAACGACGCCCCCGGGCGCCGTGCTGCCATTCCCGGTGGATATAGAAACGAGGCCTCCGGAGACTACAGCTTCGCGTGTGGCCGCCGTGCTAAAGCCACCGCCGACGGCGCCTTCGCCTGGGCCGATTCGACCGATGCCGACTTCACCAACAGCACCGAGGATCGGTTCGCCGCCCGCTGCGGCGGCGGGGTGTACTTCTACACGAAGAGCGATCTCTCGACCGGCGTTTACGTCGCCGCGAACGACGGCTCGTGGAGCAGTGTGTCCGACCGGACGAAGAAGGAGAACTTCACCGCTATCGACACGGTGGACGTGCTCGAGAAGCTCGTCGCCGTGCCGGTCACTCGCTGGAACTACAGGGGAGCCGACCCGGACGTCCACCACATGAGCCCGGTCGCGCAGGACCTCTACGCGGCGTTCGGGTTGGGGACGAGCAACAAGGCGATCACGACGATCGACGGGCTCGGCATCTCGATGGCCGCCATCCAGGGCCTCCACCAGGTGGTGGAAGAGAAGGACGCGAAGATCGCCGAGCAGGGTGCGGAGATCCGCTCGCTTCGGAACGAGCTGGACGACGTGAAGGAACAGCTCCGCCGCCTGCAGGACGCCGTCGATTCGCTGACCTCCGGGGCCGACGCGAACTGAGGCCCTCACTCTCGGGCGTAACCGGCTACGGACCGAAACCGCCGGGCGCCGGCGGCCCGGCGGCGGGATGGCGCGCCGGCAATCACCTCACGCGAACACTCCCCGGCGCTGATCCGACCCCGAGACGCGCAAGCTGAGCCGGCGCCTTGCGTATCCAACCCTGGCCGGCCCGTGGCCGGGCCGGACGCGATATCCAGGGACGATGGGGGTGAGTGCCATGAAACACGTGATGCTCGCAATCCTCCCGCTGGTCGGCATTCTCCTGCTCGGCGGCTGTGCGGTGTCGAGGATGGTCGACCGGGGCGACGAGAGCCTGTTGTCCGGCCGCCCCCGCGACGCCGTCCGGTTCTACGAACGCGCCGCGACGAAGGACCCGGACCTCCTGCTCGACCAGGGCTTCACGTCGAAACTCAACAAGGCCCGGGCGCTGAAGGCGTATGAAGACGGCCAGCGGCTGGCCGCCGAAGACCGATGGGACGAGGCGCTGGCGCGGTTCGGCGACGCGCTCGAGCACGACCCGCTCCTCCACGAGGCACGCCGGGCGCTCAAGGACGCCCGACAGGAGGCGTCGCGCCTGCACCATCGCCGGGCGCTCCGGTTCGCCGACGAAGGCCGCCTGAACGACGCGATCCGCGAACTGAGGAAGGCGCTGGAGATCGACCCGGAGAACCCGGACGCGCGGGACGCGCTCGATTCCGTGGAGCAGAAGAAGCGGAAGAACCTGAACCACGCAGCCGAATTGTACGGGGAAGCGAGGCAACTGATGGCCGCCCGGCAATGGCAGAAGGTCGGCGCGGCGCTCGACCGCGTGCTCCAGGAGAATCCGAATCACGTCCCGGCCCGGGTCGACCGGCACGACGTCAGGTCGACGATCCGGGCCGCGGAGGCAAAGGCGGACGAGGCGGAGACGCTGCTCGACGAAAAGAAGCTGAATCGGGCGCGCACCCGGATCAGACAGGCGCTCGACGCGTGGCCGGCGTTCGCGCGCGCACGCGACCTGCTCGCACAGGCGGACGCGGGCCTGGGGCGTGCCGAGCGGCTGTACGAGCAGGCGGTGGAACTGGGCGAGAAGGGGCGCTGGGACGAGGCGGTCCGCGCGGGCTCGCAGTCGCTGGCCGTGTTCCCGTATTCCGACGATCGGCGGGCGTTTCTCCGCCGGGCGCGGGGGCAGGCGGCCGATGCCCACGCGCGGGCCGGCGACCGACTGCTGGCCAAGGGCAACCTGGACGAGGCGGAGGCCCGGTATGCCCGCGCCCTGGGGTTCGTCCCGGGCCACGCGAAAGCAAAGGAGGGCCTGGCCGAGGCGGACGTCCGGCGGGGCGCGGCCGCCGAGGCGGCGGGCCTGTGGGGGAACGCCCTGCTCTGGTATCGCCAGGCGGCCGAGCATTCGCCAGAGGCGCGGTTCGCGGCCAGGGTCCGCGCCGCCCACCGGAGAATCACCGACCGTGTCACGTTCTCCGTCCGAACGCAGTTCCGCGACCGGGCCGACGCCGCCACGTCGTTCACCCGGCTGCGGTCCGGCGTGTTGACCCACCTGTCGGGGGCGAAGCCCGACATCGTCCGGCTGCTCGGCGCGGGGGACGCGACCTACAAGGTCTCGATCGCGCTCGACGAGATCCGTGTCGAGCAGGAACTGGCCGCCACGGAGCATCGGGTCCACACGTACGTGGAGTACCGCGCGGTCCCGAACCCGGAGGTCCCCCGACTGGACGCGCTGCTCCGGTCGGCGGAACGAAAGCTGGCCCGTTTGCGCCGGGCGTACCATCAGCCGTGTCCCGTCTGCCACGGGACGGGCCGGATCATTCGCCCGCAGCCGCGTCCCCGCCCGCCGAAGCGAGAGGAGCGGCGGCCGGACCGGAAGCGAGAGAAACCGCGCCCTCCCCGGCGCGACGACCACCGAGACGAAGGACATGACGACCGGGATCACGACGACAGAGACGGGGGGCGGCACGACCGCGAGCGTGAGCAGCCGCGGCGTGTGACCTGTCCGCGCTGCCACGGGACCGGGCGCTGGAGCAAGGTGAGCCGAACTGACATTC
>JAWODX010000120.1:0-3547 GCA_046483085.1 Planctomycetota bacterium | reverse complement strand
CTGGAGGGCCCCGCCGCCGCCGCCGTCCTCGCCGGCCTGCACCGCCGACACCCCGAGGGCGCGCCCGGGCCGGGCCTGGACGTCACCGCCCTGCTCGCCGGCGCTCTCGACCGGCATCAGCAGCGTGGCCCGGTCCTCGGCGGCGGCGAGCAGGGCGGTGACGTCCAGGCCCGGCCCGGGCGCGCCCTCGGGGTGTCGGCGGTGCAGGCCGGCGAGGACGGCGGCGGCGGCGAGGCCCTCCAGCGGACCGGCCTCCGCCCAGGCCGCCTCGTTCCGCTTGAGCTGCGTGGCGAAGAAGGCCAGGGTGTCGGGGTTGGCGGCGACCCGGTCGCCGGTCTCGTCGAGGTAATCGACGACCAGGCCCAACCTGTCGAGCGGGGAGGGGGCGGTGTTGAACTGGGCTTTCAGGCGATCCTGGTAGGTGAGCGGGCGGCTGCGAAGCGTGAACTTGGGCTGGTTGCCGGCGGTCATCTGGACCCAGGGGGCGCGCTCGATTTTCGGCCGGGCCGCGGACCACCAGGCGGACCAGTCGTCGGGCCGGACGACGTTCGCGAGCCGCTCCTTGAGCTGGCGGAACGAGAGCCGCGGGCCGAATGCCCGCAGCGCCTCGGTCACGAGCTCGCCGGGGTCCTGCTCCGCGAGCTCGTTCAGCTTGCCCGGATCGTGGACCGCGAGCACACGGAAGTCGTCCGGCGGCAGCGGCTCCAACTCGAGGGCCGCGTCGGGCCCGAACGGTTTCGTCCCGTCGTCGAACGCGACCTGGAACTCACCGGCGTCCATGTCGAAGCCGGCCACTCGGCCGGGCTCCCCGTCGGCCGGCTCCCGGACGTAGCTCCCCGGACGGAGCGCCAGCAGCTTCTCGATCTGATCGACGGCGTCCGGCAGTGGGACGGCCGCGTTCGCGACGGTCAGCTCGATCAGCACGTCGATCTCGGGGACGTCGGAATGGGCCGCGGCGTAGAGCGAGCCGAGCTCCTCGCGGAGTGTGGCGCTCTCGGGAAACGTATCGACCGCCTGGCGGGCGAGTGCGATGGCGTCGTCGGGGCCGTTGTCTTCGGCGCGCTGCGAGAGGAGGAACCAGATCATGGAGTCGATGAGCTCGGAGTCGGCGGACCGGGCGGCGGACTCGAGCACGAAGAGCAGGTCGGCGGGCGCCACGGCGTCGTGCTCGATCGCCTCGACCCACGCCGCCTCCAGCTCGTCGAACCGTTCCCTCTTCGCCAGCTTATGCAGCCGGATCGCCTCCGTCCGGCCGGGCCTCTCGTCGTGACTCATTCCGTTCCTCGTTACTCGACTCGTCGTATTCGCTGCTCATCCGCTGCGTCCGCGATACAGGTTATCCGAAGACGCCGCCCCCGGCAAGGGCGGCCGGCCGGCGGGCCGTGCCGTGCGCTTGCCTCGGCCCTGCCTATTTATCGTAATGGTGCCACGGTTCACGGGCCAAAAACAAACCGCCGCAGCAGCACATGGGAGATGCCCGTGCCCGACCTCGCCGCCGCACAAGCAAAGGTCGCCGAACTGGTCGAGCGGTTCGAGCTCAACCCGCCGAGCAGCGAGGCTGCCGTCCGCATCGAGTTCATCAACCCGTTCTTCCAGGCGCTCGGCTGGGACGTCGCCAACGCCGCCGGCTACGCCGACCAGTACAAGGAGGTCGTGCACGAGGACTCGGTCCTCGTCGGCACCGCCACGAAGGCCCCCGACTACTCGTTCCGGATCGGCGGCATCCGCAAGTTCTTCGTCGAGGCCAAGAAGCCCTCGGTCTGCCGTGCCGGAGGACCCCCGCCGCACTGTACGGCGGCAAAAATCGCCCGCCCCCTCGGGCGTGGGGACTGCCTGACCACGGTGGTCAGGACCACTCCGATTCTGGAGACACCGAGCACATAGTCAAGATACAAGGGGGAAGCAATGACCGACCGTCTTGAAGATTTGCTGTCGCGGTTGCGCGCCGAACAGGCCTTGCTACAAAGCGGCGAAGAAGCTATCAAACAAGGAGCGGTACTCCCCATCCTCGCCTGCCTGGGATGGGACTGGGACAACATCCGGGAGGTCGCGCCGGAGTATTCTGTCGGATCGGGACGGGTCGACTACTGCCTGAAAACGGGTGAGCAGCCGGATGTGTTCGTCGAAGCGAAGCGGGCTGGCGAAGAATTGGAGAAACACCAGAGGCAGTTGCTGGAGTACGCGTTTCAGCGCGGTGTCAGGATTGCCATCTTGACCAACGGCCTTGTCTGGTGGTTCTATCTCCCCCTGTTCGAAGGCTCATGGGAACAAAGGAAGTTCTACGCCATTGACATCCGGGAACGGGAAATCGACGCGGCGGCGTCGCAGTTTGTCGCATTCCTGAGTCGGGAGGCAGTGGCAGACGGCTCCGCAGTCAAGATGGCGGAGGCCACGCACAAGGATCGGCAGAAGAAACGGAAGGCCCGGGACGCGATGCCGAGAGCATGGCGGGACCTGTGCGAGGAGCCGGACGAATTGCTCGTCGAACTGCTGGTCGAAAAGGTCGAAGCCCTTTGCGGCCACCGGCCCGACAACGATACAGCCGCAGAATTTCTCGCTCGGGTCATATCGGGGAAGAAGTCCGGGCCTGACACCACTCAGGAGGAGCCCTGGGAACCGGATCGATCTTGGACAGGGCTCCATCCGGTGGCGTTTTCTTTCAAGGGGAAAAGGGTGACAGTTCGATCCTGGCGGGATGTCTTGGCGGGCCTGTGCGAGGCTCTATACCGAGCGCATGGAGATGAATTCGAGAAACTGCTCGATCAGAAGTACTTCGACAGAGTCCCCGGCAACATGCACGGCCCCAAGGAAATCGCCGACTCCGGGATCTACGTCGAGGCCAATCTCAGCGCGAACGCAACCGTGAACAGATGTCACGATGTCCTGACGCTCTTTGGCTATGGGCGCGATGCCCTGGAGATCGAGACGCGCGAGAACTGAGGTGGAGTACAATATTGGCCGCAAGCGTCAACGCGCCGGGGTCTGACCGTGAAGAGATATCAGGAATAGCTCGTCGGAGGTAATCGAGTCACGGGCGAGTCTCAAGAGGATCTTTCCCCCGCAGTTGCGAAAATGGTGCGAAAATGGTGTCAGGCACCGAGTGTGCGGTTCGGTGTCAGGCACCGAGGTGCGGTTCGGTGTCAGGCACCGAGGGGTTTTGTAAGGGTTTGTGTGCCGGGCAGTTACAACGCTGATTTGCAAAACCTCGCCGCGCGGCGGGCGAACGGGGAGAGGGAAAGCGGCGTTTTGCCCCCGCGCCATCGGGGGGGGGTACGTACCGATCCACTTGCGCTCTCGCGGAAGCGGCTTGCGGTACACGTCCCCCTGCTCCGGCGCCGGCGGCGCAATCGGCCGATCCGGGCCAGTCCGGACAATGCAGGGGCGAGCCGGGGACATGACCGGACCGCGAGCCGGCTCCGGATCGTGTCCCCAAGGGGGACACGTGCTCGAGGAGCAGGTAATCGCCGTCGCGGATCGGGTTCTTGCCGCCGTCCATCGAGTGTCCGGTGGCGCGGGCGATGAAGTGCCGGGCCGGGTCCAGGATGCC
>JAWODX010000477.1:0-9386 GCA_046483085.1 Planctomycetota bacterium | reverse complement strand
CTCGAGGGCCGCCCCGCCGGCCCCGGCACAGCCGGACAGCCCCGCCGCCAACACGACCAGCAGACCCAGTGAGACGAATCGCGCCCTCATCGTTTTCTCCTCAATCATCACCAACAACTCGACCGGGAACATCGCAGACACTAAGATGATACACCCTCGGACCGTCAAGACAAGGGCGAACGGACGCATTTGCCATGTCCCCTGGCGCGATCACAGATTGTAGCCGAGGTCCATGGTCCATGACCTCGGCCCTTCTCCGGCCTCATGGAGGCCGGCTACAGTCACGCCAGCTTGATCATACTGGACATCGCAAATGCCTCTCGTCCGCCGGGCGTTGACACGCTAGAGCCCTGTCGCGTACCCTGTCCGCCGCGCCGGAGCCGCGATCATCGCCTCGGCCCCCTGCCGGAAGGGACGCGATGCAGCGAACGGTCGCTCTCGTCTTCGACAGTTTCAAGGGCTCGATCGGGGCGTCGGCGCTCGGCGACGCGCTGGCGCAGCGGCTGGCCCCGTATCTGCCCGACGCCCGGATTGTCAATTTCCCCGCGTCCGACGGCGGCGACGGCTTCGCCGAATCGGTCGGCCACCATTTCCGGACCACCCCCGTCACGTGCCCGGTGAGCGACCCGCTGATGCGGCGCCGCGAGGCGCACTACGTCTGGTCGCCCGCCGACCGGCTCGCCATCATCGAGTCGGCCCAGGCCAACGGACTCGCCCTGCTCGATCCCGGCGAGCGCGATCCGCTCAGGACGACCACCCACGGCGTCGGCGAGCTGCTGCTCGACGCGGCGGGCCGGGGGGCGCGGGAGGTCGTGCTCGGCGTCGGCGGCAGCGCCACCGTCGACGGCGGGACCGGGATGGCCCGCGCGCTCGGGTTCGAATTCCTCGACGCCGCCGGCCGCCCACTCGGCCCGACAATGGCCGATCTCGACGACCTGGCCCGGATCGTCCCGCCCGAGCCGCATCCGCTGGCCGACGTGGCGATCCGCGTGGCGTCGGACGTCCGCACCCGGCTGCTCGGCGAGCGGTCGGCCGTCTGGATCTACGGCCCGCAGAAGGGCGGAACGAGCGCATCGCTGACCCGTATCGAGCGGACGTTGGCGCACCTGGCCGAGCTGGTCCGATCGCTCTGCGGCGTGGACCACGCTCGGATGCCGATGGGCGGCGCGGCGGGCGGGCTGGCCGCGGGGCTGGCCGCGTTCGCCGGCGCCGAGCTCTGCAACGGCATGGCGCTGTTCGACGAGCTGACCGGGCTGGCGGACCAGGTCGCGGCGTCGGACCTGGTGATCACCGGCGAGGGGCGGCTCGACGAGCAGTCGGCGGAGGGCAAGGTGGTCAGCTACGTGGCGGACCTGGCCGGGCGGGCCGACGTCCCGGTCGTCGCCCTGTGCGGGTCGGCCGGCGAGCACGGGATCCCGCTCGACGGCGTCGTCGGCCTGACCGACTCGGGCCTGCCCGTCGAGGCGTGCATCGCCCGGCCGCTCGACGCGCTGGACCGCGTCCTTCCGCGGCTGGTCGAGCTCGTTCGCCGTCATTGAGCCGGCTCTTGCCGCCGCTCCCAGCTCAGGCCGGCCATCTTGTGGGAGAGGAGCCGGGGCGACTCGCCGCAGCGGACGAGCCGCGCCCAGGTCAGCGCCCGCTCGCCGTACCGGTCGCGAATCTTGTCCGCCGCCGCCAGCATCCCGTCGTATTTCCGCCAGTACCGCCGGTCGAGCAGCCCGAGCTGGGCGCCCCCCTCCTCGGTGTCGAGCCCGGAGACGCTCACCCCGAGCAGGCGGACGGGGACGCGATACTTTTCGTGCCGGTCCCGCTGGCGGAGGAGGATGCGCCGGGCGGTCTCGTAGATCAGCTTGTCCCGGTCGATATGGATCGGCAGCGTGCGCGCCCGGGTGATCGTGGTGAAGTCGAAGAGGCGGATGGTGACGGTGACCGTCCGGCCGCGCTGCCCGTTCCCGCGGAGCCGTCGGCCGACTTTCGACGACAGCCCGAGCAGGATCCGGAGCAGGTGGTCGACGTCGTTCGAGTCCTGCAGGAGGGTGTAGCTGTTGCCGACCGATTTCGCCGGCGGGGTGTCGGCCTCGGGGACCACCGGCGTCGGGTCCCGCCCGTTCGACACCTCGTGCAGGTAGAGCCCGTAGACGCCGAACAGCTTCCGGAGCACCTCGCGGGGCACGCGGGCGAGCTCGCCGATGGTGGTCACGCCGAGCTTGCCCAGCTTCTCCGTCGTCCGGCTGCCCACCCCGAACAGTTTGTCGACCGGCATGGGGTGGATGCGGCCTGACCCGGCTGGCCGTCGGGCTTTTCGAGCTTCGAGCCCATCTTGGCGAGCGCCTTGTTCGGCCCGATGCCGACGGAGACGGTGAGGCCGAACCGGGCCTTGATCCGCTGCTTGAGCCGGCGGCCGAGTTCGAGCGGGCCGCCGAAGTGCCGGGCCGTCTCGGTGATGTCGAGGAAGCTCTCGTCGATGCTGTACCGCTCGAGCACGGGCGAAAACTCGCGGCAGACGTCGTTCATCCGCAGCGACGCATAGACGTACTTCTCCGGGTCGCCCTCGACGTAGACGCCGTTCGGGCACCGGGCCTTCGCCATGCCGATGGGCATCCCCGAGGAGACGCCGTACTTCCGCGCCTCGTAATTCGCGGCGGCGACGACGGTCCGCGTGTCGCGGCTGCCGCAGACCATCACCGGCTTGCCCGCCAGGGCCGGGTCGCACAGCTCCTCGACCGCGGCGAAGAACGCGTCCATGTCCACGTGCAGGATGATGCGGTCGCCCTTCGCAACCGCGTCCGTGCTCCGGGCTCGTCCGATTCCCAGCGGCATCACGGCTCCTCCGCACCGGTGACGAGACGTTTCAGGGTCCGCGCGTCGAAGACCGCGTGGCATTCGTAGTCGTTGTTGAAGTAGGCGTAGACATCCCGGCCCTCGCCGAGGTGTGTGCGGATCCGCTCGGCGACGGGCCCGAGCAGGGCCTCGCCGTACTCGCCGTGGTACTTCCGGGCGGCGGTGCCGTGGAAGCGCAGGTAGGCCCAGTCGGCGGTGACGATCCGAGGATGGTCCTCGATCAGGTCGTGGACGACGAGCGCCGCGTCGTGGGCGCGGAGCACCTCGTAGACCTCGTCGCGCAGCCAGCTCGGGTCGCGGAACTCGACGGCCCAGCGGAGGCGGGCCGGGCAGACGTCGAGGAACCGGTCGGGCGTCCGCCGCCGCCACGACTCGCACACGGTCGCACGCGGCATGTGATAGTAGCTCCAGTTGATCTCGACCGTGTCGAAGTGCTCGGCGTAGTATTCGAGCCACTCGCGCTTCTTCACGTCCGGCGGATAGAACGGCCCGGTCCAGTCGTCGTAACTGAAGCCGGAGGTGCCGATGATGGCCTTCGCGGTCATCGCGATCTGTCCCCTCTTCCTCCGTTCTCCCTCCTTACACCGTCCGTTTGCCCGTCCTGTAAATCAAACGTCATGCGGTACCAGCCGCATGCCGCTTGACCTGCCGGATGGCCGAGTGGGGCCGTGTAAGAAAAGGGAAAGGGGGAAACGGAAGAAGGGGAAAACCGTCTTGTCTGCCGCTGTGCCAGCGGCAGCAGAGATTCATTTTCCCGATTTTCCATTTTTCCGATTTTCCTTTGGGGTGCGCCTGACCACTCGCCAGTCCGCACGTCAAAAGGCACGGAGCAGTCGTGGCCCTGAAACGCCTTTAGCCCCGGCCGGCCCCGGCGGCCTCGTCGGCCCCGAGCGTCCACGCCATCGTGTAGGTGTTGAGCGACAGGCCGTAGCGGTTGCCGTCCTCGGTCAACACCGCGAAGTGGTGCACGGGGAAGCGCCCCTCGCGGGTGACCCAGTTGTACAGGACGCGGGCGACCTTGTGGGTGCGCCCGGCGTACCGGAACTTGACGGGCCGGACCACCCGGTCACGAAACATGCTGATCACGTCGATCGGCTCGGGCATTCTTTCTCCACCCCACCCCCGGCATGAGCGCGGGAGCGTGGGTGCGCGGGGGCACGGGAGCGCGGGTTCCTGGGAGCCTGGGGCTGTGCTCCCATGCCCCCCATGCGCCCGTGCATCTCTCACAGTTCGCGCAGGACGCCGACGACCTTGCCGGCGATGGCGACCTCCGCCTCGTCGGGGGCGACGTAGATGGGGAGCACGGCGTCGTTCGCCGGCTGGAGCCGGATGCGATCGCCCTCGTGGAAGTACCGCTTGACGGTCGCCTCGTCGTCGATGATGGCGGCGACGATGTCGCCGTTGTCGGCGGTCTCCTGCTGGCGGACGAACACGTAGTCGCCGTCGTAGATCCCGGCGTCCCGCATGCTGTCGCCGTGGACGCGGAGGGCGAACAGGGTGCCGCCCTTGCCGAGGAACCGTTCGTCGACGTCGATCCGGCCTTCGAGGTTTTCGACGGCGAGCAGCGGCTGGCCGGCGGCGATGCGGCCGACGACGGGGATCCGGCGGGCGCCGGTCGCCGTCATCGTGTCCTCGCGCCGTAACAGCTCGATCCCGCGGGCCGACCGGCGCCGCTGGTGGATGTAGCCCTTCTTCTCGAGCGCCCGCAGGTTGTCCCGCACCGTCCCGGTCGAGCTCCAGCCGAAGTGATCGCCGATCTCGCGGATCGTCGGCGGCCGGTTCGTGTTCTCGATGCACGACAGGATAAACTCGTACACCTCGCGCTGTCGATCGGTCAGCTCTTTCATTCAAGATCCTCCGAAAAATCCCGGATCGTCCCCACGCCCCGGAGCGGGGCGGACGCGACGCCGTCCGCCCCGCCAGGACCCAGCGTTGTCAGGCACTCCCGCTTGTGGAAGGATCGAGCCTCACGGGTCATCGGTCACTGGTCATTGGTCAGTCGCCTCCGGCCGTCGGTCATCAGGTCAAGTGGGAGCCTTGGTTCTTCAGGCTTATATACCACACATATGGATGGCTGTCAAGCGAAAAGACCGCTTATTCGGGGGGTTATTTTCGCTTGTGTGGCACACAGACGTGCACATGAGCGGCCTGAAGGCGGTAAGATCCTGCAGTCAAGCCACTTCGGAACTCCGGCCCCGGCCCGCGACCGACGCTCAGATCCAGCCGCGGTCGCTCATCGTCGCGACGACCTCCTGCACCGAGAGGCACCGGGCGGCGACGCGCGGCGTGATCCCGTTCCCCTCGGCGAACTCGCTCACCCGCCGGAACCCGTCGAGGACCAACCGGTCGACCGTCTCGAACGTCTCGTCGCGGCTGGTCAGGCTGCCGGACTTCGCCTTGCGCCACTCGATATACGAGGCGATCACGCCGCCGCTGTTGGCGAGGATATCGGGCACGACCGGGGTACCGCGCCGGTTGAAGATGGCGTCGGCCTCGGGCGTCGTCGGGCCGTTCGCCCCCTCGACGATCAGCCGGGCCGACACGGCCTCGGCGTTCTCGCCGGTCAGCGCGTCCTCCGCCGCGGCGGGGACCAGGATGTCGACGTCCGCCGCCAGCAGCTCGGCGTTCGAGATCGGATCGTAGTCCGGATAGTCCGCCAGCATCTTCCCCTGTCCGCACCACTCGGCCAGCGCGCGGACGTCCAGCCCGTCGCCGGCGTACACCCCGCCCGAAATGTCGGAGGCGGCGACGACCGTCGCCCCCAGCTTGTCGATGAAATGCGCGCACCAGGACCCCACGTTCCCGTAGCCCTGCACGGCGACGGTCAGCCCGGCCAGCTCGCTCTCCAGGTGCCGGCGGGCGGCGGCGGCGATGCACGTCCCCAGCCCGCGGCCCGTCGCTTCCAGCCGCCCGGGCAGCCCGCCCACCCGCGGCGGCTTGCCCGTCACGCTCTCCATCAGGTGCGTCTCCCCGAAGATCACCGCCATGTCGTACGCGTTCGTCCCCATGTCCGGCGCGGGCACGTAGCTCCCGCTCATCAGTTCCGGCCGGATGACGTGCACGAACTCCTTGAGGATCGCGGTCTTCTGCATGCGGGTGTAGTCGCCGGCGTCGAGCCGGACGCCCGACTTGCCGCCGCCGAACGGCACGCCGACCAGCGCCGTCTTCCACACCATCTTCTCCGACAGCTCGACCGTGTGGTCCATCGTCACCGTCGGCCAGAACCGGATCCCGCCCTTCGCCGGGCCCCGCGCCGTGTTGTAGTACACCACGTACACGTCACACTGCATCAGCGCCTGGTCGAGCCGGAGACTCATCGTGATGCGAAGCTCGCGCTCCGGCCGCTCGAGCAGGACGCGGGCCTCGCCGGGAAGTTGAACATACTGCGACACCTCGTCAAAATCAATCGACGGCATGTGTCCCTCCTGATGCTACCTGCGGCTGCCCCGGCCCGCCACGCCCCACTGGGCGAAACCAAGGGCCAGGGCGGCGACGGCAAAATATCGCCATAATGGTACACCCGCGTCGGTGACCGGCGCAAGGGCGGCCCGAACCTCGGACGCCGACGGCCGGGACACCGCCCCCGCCGTCCCCGACTCGCCCGCGTCGATCAGGTTCACCGCGTACCGCGTGCGGCGCTCGCCCGCCCGCACCGTGTAGACCCCGGTCGTCGTCGGCAGGAAATAGTCCCGGGCGCCCTGGCCGGGCAGGACGTCGACCGGCTCGCCGTCCGGGCCCGTCACCGAGGCCGGCCCCGCTGCCGGCCGACGGACCGCGACATAGCCGCCGACCGGAAACCAGGTCGGCGCATCCCCGCCCGCACCCCGGGTCCGCTCGATCACGTTCGACCAGAAAATCGGGAACGAGGCCGTCATCGGCCAGTTCGTCTCGGAGAGGATCAGCCCGCAGCCGATCACCGTCACCCGCCGCCTCGGACCGGTCCATTCCATCAGCACGGTGCCCCGCCCCGCTGCCGCCGCGAGAACCGTCCGGACCCCCGCCGACCCCGTCACCTCGAGCACCCGCTCGAACCGGAGGGCGCCCACGTCCACGTTCTCGAGCAGCGGCGAGTCGCCCACCCGGACGGCGCCCACCGGCGGGCCGTGCCGTCCAGCGGCGCCGATCCGGAACGGCCCGACCGCCGCGTCCGGCTCCGGGCTGATCAGAACCACGTCCCCCTCGGGCAGCCGGGCCGGCGTCACGCTGTCGTAGACGAACAGGTCGAACTCGCCGACCACGTCACCGGTCAGGCGCAACCGCGACAGATCGACGTTCGGCAGCAGCCGCAGCGCCCGCTCGACGAACGGATTCCCCCGGCCGACGAGCGCCACGCGCACCCGGCCCGTTCCCACGGCCGCCGCAATCACCCGGTTGTCGAGCGCCAGGTCGTCATCGAGAACGATCCGCGCCTCCACGGCGCCCGCGTCGTCCAGCCGGGGCAGATCGTCGAACACCCGCCGCGACCGCCCCGCCAGCTCGAGGGGCCGGCGCGCCGCCCGGCCGCCCTCCGCCGCCAGCTCCAGCCAGCCCGTCAGGCGGCCCGCACCGTGGTTTTTCACCGCCACAAAGGGGACGAGCCGGCCGTCGTCACCGCGACGCACCTCGAACGCGTCGATCGCCGCGTTGCGCACCGGCCCGCCCGACGACAGGACCAGAACCGGCACGCCGCCCAGACGGCGCGGGACGGCCCCGGGGCTGTCCGTCACCACCAGCACGGCGGACGCGCGACGACCGGCCACCCCCGCGCAGCGGGTCAGCTCGGCCGGCAGGTCGAGCGGCAGGTCGGTCGGGCCCATGGCGCGCAGCCGGGCGGCCGCCTCGGAGGCCGGCAGCTCGGTCAGACCGGGGCCCGCCCGGACCGGCAGGCCGATCAACAACACGTCGCCGGTCAGGCCGTCGAGCACGTCCCTCGCCGCCCCGACCGCCTGGTCCCAGCGGCTCCCGCCGCCGGGCGCACGGGCCTTCAGACTGGCCGACCGGTCGACGACCAGCAGAACGGCCGGCGAGCGCTCCGAGGGGACCGGGAGCACCGGCCGGGCGACCGCGCCGATGACCGCGACGAGGAAGAGCACGGCCAGGACGAGCGGGAGATCGAGGGCGCCGAGCCGCCGTCCCGCCTCCGCCCGCGTCTCCGCAGCGACCGCCCTCCACAGCGAGAGGTCCGGGACCACGGCCTCGCGCCGGCCGGCCCGCCGGACGTAGAGGAACACGAACGCCGGCACGAGGAGCAGGGCAAGGAGCGCCGCCGGCTGCCCGAAGCTCATCGCACCAGCCCCCCGTGTCGGAGGTAGCGCATGACGAAGTCCTCGAAGGGCACGTCGGTCACCGTGGCGAGGAAGCGGATGTCGTGCTTGCCGCAGAACGCGCTCCACTGTTCGCCGAAGTCACGGAGCGCCCGGCGGTATCGCGCGGCGGCGGACTCGGTGATGCGGAGAGAGACGGCCTCGCCGCTCTCCGCGCCGCGCAGCCGGATGCGGCCGCGGATCGGCGGCTCGACCTCCCCGCGCGAGAGGACGTGGATCACGGAGATGTCGAACCGGCGGGCGGCGAGCGCGGCCAGCGGCTCCTGCACCGCGTCGGCGCCGAAGAGGTCGGACACCAGGACGACCAGGCACGGCTCGGCCGAGCGGTCGGCGACCGCTTCCGCGGCGGCCGCGGCGTCCGTCCGGCCGCCCGCGCCCAGCCCCGCCAGGTGATCGAGCAGGGCGGTGATGCGCGACTTCTCCGACCCGACCGGGAACCACTGGCAGCCCTGGTCGAACGCGCCGACCTCGACGCGGTGTCCGGCGCCCAGCGCGACGTAGGTCAGTGCGGCGACGCAGGCGGCTCCGTACTCCAGCTTCGTCGGCCCGCCCCGCTCGCGCGGGAAGCCCATCGACCCGCTGCGATCGAGGAGCAGCCGGAGGACGTACTGCTCTTCGCGCTCGAACTGCTTGACCACGAGGTCGTCGGTGCGGCTGAGCACGTTCCAGTCGATATGGCGAAAGTCGTCCCCGGGCGAGTACTCGCGGTAGTCGGCGAACTCGATGCGCCCGCCGCGCCGGCCGCCCGAGCGCTCGCCCTCCGGCCGGCCGCGCTGCGCCCGGCGGAACGCCACTTCCAGCCGCTCGAGCCGGGCGAGGAGATCGTGCGAGATGAGCGGATTCGCCGTCATACCGATATGAACGCGCCCCTTCCCTGCTGGTTCGATGGCGATTCTAGACCGCGCGATGGCAAACGTCAACAACCGCGATCAGGCGGAGACATCGCGGGACTTGCACCGGCCGGCGCGCGACGCACGCCAACGCGACTCCGCCCCGCAACCTCGGTGCGATCCAGGCGGCGCTCGGGGCGCTCGACGCCTCACATCGAGTGTAGTGGCTCTACTCCGCGCTCACGCGGCCACCATCCCCGACTCGCGGCGACATTTTGTGATCCGGCTCGCCGCGTCGTACCCGTACTCGAAGTACGCGAACGCCGACCCGTCGGCGAGGCAGTTCTTCACCGACGTCACCCGATGGCCGACCTAGGCCCAGACCAACACGCTAGAATTTCAGCTTCCTACC
>JAWODX010000425.1:0-11076 GCA_046483085.1 Planctomycetota bacterium | reverse complement strand
TTCAGGAGTTTTATGCTCCGCATTTATTTTAATTGAAAAAACATTTTTTATTTGAATTGGTTCATATTTTATATTTCCATCATTATAAATGTAAAACCCTCCTCTTTCTAGTTTTTCTAATTCCAAGAAGTTGTTTGGAAACAATGGTCCAGGGTAAATAACATTTTTGTAATCAGGGGAGCAGAACGTCGACACCATCGTCAAGAACGTGAGCAAGGCGAACAAGAGCGAGGTCCGGCTGTTCGTGTTCGGCGTCGGATACGACGTCAACACGAAGCTGCTCGACCTGGTCGCCGAGGAGAACCGCGGCGTGCGCGAGTACGTCAAGCCGAAAGAAGACATCGAGGTGAAGGTCTCGTCGCTCTACACGAAGGTCGCCAACCCGGTCCTGTCGGACGTCAAGGTGACGTTCAGCGGCGGCGACGTCGAGCAGACCTATCCGAAGGACCTGCCCGACCTCTTCCACGGCAGCCAGCTCACCATGCTCGGCCGGTTCGGGACGCCCGGCAAGTACACCGCCACGCTGACCGGGACCATCGGCGACGAGAAGAAGACGTACACCTACGAGGTCGAGCTCAGGGAGACGAAGGAGGACGATTACCTGCCGCGGATGTGGGCCCTGCGCAAGGTCGCGTTCCTGCTCGACGAGATCCGCCTGCACGGCGAGAAGAAGGAGCTCGTCGACGAGGTCACCCGCCTGGGCAAGCGGCACGGCATCCTCACCCCGTACACCTCGTTCCTCGTGGTCGAAGAGGACGCCCCCGTCGACGTCGCCACCCGGCGCGAGCTGCGGGAGGCCGGCCGGATCGCGCGCAACCGGTTCGCCGACCAGAAGGCACCGAGCGGCCGCGGCGCCGTACACGACAGCGCCGACCTGGCCCGGGCGAAGAAGGCGGAGGCGCCGGCCGCCGCCGAGTCGGGCGCCGGCTCCGTCTTCGGCCTCCACAGCAAGGGAGGCGCCGGCGGCTACCGCGGCCGCCGAGGCGCCGAACGGGAAGAGGAGGCATTCCGCAAGAAGCTCGACGAAGCCGTGCGGAAGACCATCAAGCGCGTCGACGGCAAGACGTTCTACGTCAAGGCCGACGGCACCTGGGTCGACAGCGAGTACGACAAGGAAGACGAGGGCAAGGCCAAGGACGTGACGCTCTGGAGCGACGAGTTCATCGAGCTTGCGAAGGAGCACCCCATCGTCGCGAAGCTCGCCGGCGAGACGAACAAAGCCATCGTCGTCCTCGATGGAGCGATCTACCGGCTGCGCGAGTAGAGGCCCCCGACCCGGCGTCTTCGACAGAGCCGGGTGTTGTGCTTCTGATAGGTCCCATAAGTCCCGCAGGATGGATAGGAGCCGCTGCCCACCGTTGGGGGCAGATACCGAAAGCAGTCTCCGCCGCCCCGCGAATACCGGTCCGGACGAACAACCCCTCTCCCTCCTCGCGGGAGGGAGAGGCCAGGGTGAGGGTGGGGCGGCCCGAGATTTTTGCGATCACCCTCACCCGGCCGCTGCCGCGGCCGACCTCTCCCTGCCAGGGAGAGGGATTCCAGACGCCAGCGCAAGTGCCGACAGACCTACGCGCCGGACGTCGCACCGGGCTCGTTCCGAGTGCTGGCGGGACGCCCCGTGCGCCGAGCGGGGCGGCGCGTCCCGCGGGTGCGGCCGCGCCTGCCCGGGTTCTCCTCAAATCACAATTGATTCCGCCCGCCTGCTCCCGTACCCTGTTATGGGCATCACACGAATCGGCGGGGCCGCCGCATGGCGAAGATCGGGCTGCTGTACTGCATCGACTCGGTGGAATCGGATGCCGGGCCCGACAAACAGCTCGCCGAGATGATCCGCCGCATCGACCAAGACCGGTTCGACGTCCACCTCTGCTGCTTCCGGACGGGGCCCCGGCTCGACGAGCTCCGCGCCTACTGCACCCCGCTCGTCCTCCCGCTCGGCAGCATCTGGCGGCCGAACGGCCTGCGCCAGGTCCGCCGCCTCCGCCGCTACATCAACGACCGCGGGATCGACGTGGTCCACACCTGGCTGGTGAAGGCGAACATCCTCGGCATCCTCGCCGCCCGGCGGTCCCGCGCCCGGGCCGTCCTCAGCAGCCGTCGCAACCTCGGCTACTGGATGACCCCCTTCTACCGCTGGCTCTACCGCCGCCTGAACCGCTGGACCACCCGCCTGGTCGCGAACTCCGAGCGGGTGAAGCAGTTCGTCATCGAGACCGAGCGCGTCCTGCCCGACCGCGTCGACGTGCTCTACAACGGGGTGGACATGGCGAAGTACGCGCCCGACGCTGGCGACGCGTCGGCCCTGCGGGCGCTGGGCGTTCCGCAGGATGCGAGGGTGGTCGGCATCGTCGCGAACCTGCGCCCGGTCAAGGACCACGCATTGTTTCTGCGCGCTGCGAAGATCGTCAGCGACCAGGTCCCCCGCGCGGCGTTCGTCCTGGTCGGGACCGGCCCGCTCCGCGGCGAGCTCGGCCGCCTGGCGGACGACCTGGGCATCGCCGATCGGGTGTTCTTCAGCGACGGGGCGGGCGAGGTGCCTGACTACCTGGCCGGCATGAGCGTCGGCTGCCTCTCGTCGGAGACCGAGGGGTTCTCGAACGCGATCCTCGAGTACATGGCCGCCGGGCTGCCCGTCGCGGCGACCGATGTGGGCGGGAACGGCGAGGCGGTGCGCGACGGCGTGAACGGATATCTCGTGCCGCACGGCGACCCGGCCCGCCTCGCCCGCCCGATCATCGACCTCCTGACCGACGAAGCGAAGCGAGAACAGATGGGCCGGGCGTCGCTCGACCGCTGCCGCGAGTGGTTCGACCTGGACACGGCCGTGCGCCGCTACGAAGAGTATTACGAGAGCTTCGTGGAGACCGACGCGCGATGAGAGAACAAGTCAAGGCCGTCGTCAACGCCGTCTTCGTCCTGCTTCTCTTTCCCGCCGCCCTGATCTCGGGCTTCGGCCGGTGGGGCCTCGCGTTCGACTTCTTCGCACACGCCTGCGCCCTGGTGCCGGGGATCCTGGGCGAGTACGTGCGCCGGGGCTACTACGTGATGACGCTTCGCCGCTGCTCGCCCCGGTCGTGTATCTCGTTCGGCAGCTACTTCTCGCACAGCGACGCCGAGGTGGCCGACGGCGTGTACGTCGGCGCCTATTGCGTGATCGGCCGGGCGCGCCTGGGCGCCCGTACGCAGATCGGCTGCAACGTCCACGTCCTCAGCGGGCGCCGCCAGCACCCGCGGGACGACGACGGCCGCCTCCTGGGCTCCGAGCACGGCGTGTTCGAAACGGTTCGCATCGGCGAGGACTGTTGGATTGGCACGTCCGCGATCGTCATGGCCGACGTCGGCGCGCGGGTGACGATCAGCGCCGGCGCGGTCGTCACCAGGGAGATCCCGGGCGGCGTCGTGGCCGTCGGGAACCCGGCGCGCCCGCTCGAACCGTCCGACACATGAAACTCTTTTCGGAATTCTCGCGGGAAGCACTTGAAGTTCTCCGCGTCTTTCGCTAGCATTCGGCGCCGTGGACGTTGCGCGTTTCGCGCACGGGTTCTCTTTTCGGTCCTTTTTGGAGAGGCGAGCATGCCTACGAAGAAGGAATTGCTGGAGGCGAAGACGAAGGCGCAGCTGTTGAAGCTGGCCCAGAAGAAGAACATCACCGCGGTCAAGAAGTCGATGCGGAAGGGCGAGATGGTCGCCGCCATCGGCAAGTCGCGCAAGGTCAAGAAGGCCGACCTGTAAGTCGCACAGCGTCTCGGCGCGACCGCGCCCGCGTTGGAATACGGGCGGCGATCGCCACGCACCGTCTCTCCGGAACTGCCAGGCTGAGAGCGGGATGTTGTTGCGCCCCGCCGCAGGCGGGGAGCCCGCGCAACCTGCGGAGGCGCGCCATGGGGAGCCTCTCGTTTCGTCCGGACCCCTCCGATCATTTTGCGCCCGCCTACCGCCGGTTCGTCCGGTCCGTCGTCCACGAGCCCGCGCCCGTCGTCCGCCCCGCGGTCCGCGAGCGGCTCCTGCGCTGCCTCTGGTTCGACCAGGAATTCGACGAGGTCCTCCGCACCGAGGCCGGCCGGAAGCTGACCGTCCTCTCGCCCGGATGGTGGAACCTGGAGGCGGGCCCCGATTTCAAGAACGCCGCCATCCGCTTCTCCGGCGGCAAACCCGTCAAGGGCTCCGTCGAGGTCCACGTCGACGCCTCCGGCTGGCAACAGCACGGACATCACCAGGACCCCGCCTACAACGACGTGATCCTGCACGTGGTCATGTGGAACGACTCCGGCTCCGAGACCACCTGCCGCGAGGACGGCCGCGCGATGCCCATCCTTGCCCTCGACCGGTACGTCAAGCGATCGGTGGACGAGCTGACCGACACGCTCAACCCGGCGGAGTATCCGCACGCCAGCGAAGGCGCCGCGGGCCGATGCCAGGAGCTCCTCGCACAGAACGACGTCGACCCCGAATGGATCGGCCAGTTCCTCGATCACGCCGGCGACGAACGCATGCTCCGAAAGGCCGAGCGCTTCCGCGACATGCCCGAGGGCGACGAACCCGAGACGATCCTCTACGTCAGTCTCATGGAGGCGGCCGGGTTCAAGAACAACAAGCGGCCGATGGGCCGGCTCGCACGGCTCGTCCCGCTCCCCAGGGCGCGGGAGCTGCTCGAACGCGGCGGCGTCGTGTCGCTACAGGCGGCGCTGTTCGGCATGGCCGGCCTGATCCCCGAGCAGTTCGAGCTGCCCGGCGCCGAGCCGGACCGGGAGACGGCGGCGTACGTCGGCCAGCTCCGCGCCGAATGGGCGGAGCTCGCCGATGGATTCGACGGGCGGCCGCTGGAGCCGGAGATGTGGTCGTTCAGCGGCACGCGCCCGGTCAACTATCCCACGCGGCGGATCGCCGGCATCGCCCGGCTGCTGGAGAAAGTCGCGGCGTCGGGCGGCCTGGTCGCCGCCGTCGAGGACGCCGTCCGCCGCGCCCCCGCCGCCCCGTCGCGCCGGATCGCCCGCGGCCCTGCCGCGAAGGCGGTGGTCACACTGCTCACCGACGTCTGGGACGAGTTCTGGAGCTGGCGGACCACGTTCTCGGGCCGGAAGCTCCGCCACAGGACGCGCCTCATCGGGAAGAACCGCGCCACCATCCTGTTCGTCGACGCGATCGTCCCCATCCTCCTCGCTCGCGCCCGCCAGCAGAGCGACCGCGATCTCGAGAAGCGGCTCCACCGCGCCTACGCCACGTTGCCCAGGCTGCCCGACAACAGCGTCCTCCGCTTCATGGCCTCCCGCATCTTCGGCGGCACCGACCCGGCCGGCGAGATCGTCACCTCCGCCCGGCGCCAGCAGGGCCTCCTCCAGCTCTTCCGCGACTACTGCGAACGCGAGGCCGAGGGCTGCCGCCACTGCGCCTTCGCAGAGGCACTCGAGTCCTCATAGCTTGACGCCCGGCCCGCCGCGCGTACACTGCAGTCCCGGAAGCCGCCCCGGCACGCTCAGGAGGGTCCCTTGGCTCGTCGAAATGCCTGGCTCGTTCTCGTCGCGCTCGCGCTGTCGGCGAGCGGCTGTTCGCTCTTCGCCCCGCGCCCGCGCCCGCTGCCGCGCCGCCCGCACGTCGTCCTCGTCGGCATCGGCGGCCTGACGCCCGGCCAGGTCTCTCCCACCGGGACCCCGCACCTCTATCGGGTCCAGCACGACGGCGCCTATGCCTGGGAGTTGCACTCAAAGAACCCGGGCGACCGCGTCGCCGTCTACTGCGAGGCACTGACCGGCCTGCCCCGGTCGCTGCACGCCACGAAGTCCGACATGGCCCGGCACTCGCTTGTCGCCCGCTGCCGGGACCGGGGGCTGACCGCCATCTCGCTGCTTCGAACGCCGCAGCTCGCCTGCTTCGACCCGGAAGCCGAGGTCGTCTCCCGCCGCGGCGGGGCCCGGGGGCCTTCGCTCGACCACCCGGTCGCCGTCGGCGCGTACGCCGCCGAGCTGTTCGCCTGCCGCCGTCCGGCCCTGCTCCTGGTCGAGCTGTCGCCCGGCGGCGAGGACCCGCGCGACTGCGACGCGGGGCTGGGCAAGATCGTGGGGGCGATCCGCCGGGCCGGCGTCGCCGGCCGCACCACCCTCATCCTGATGGGCACCCGGCCCGGGCGGAGCTGCTGGCTCGTCCGCGGGCCCGACACCCGGCACGGGCACGAGATCGCCGACCAGGTCGAGGCCGCCGACACCGTCGCCACGGCCTCCCGTCTGCTGGGCGTCCACGCGCCCGACGGGCGCGGCCGTGTGGTCACCGACGCCTTCCGCGCCTGGTCGCGCAGCCCGAAGACCCCCGGCGAGCGGACCGTCCCGCGCGGATCCGTCCGCGGCGTTGTCCGCCGGCCGGACGGACAGCCGCTCGCTCGCGCCTCCGTCCTCCTGGTCAGGAACGAGCCGCCCGACGGCATCCAGGAGCGGTGGGCCGACTGCACGACGGCCGGCGAGTTCGCGTTCGACAGCGTCCCGGCCGGCACGTACGACTACGTCTTCGTGTTCGACAATCTGCCCTGCCGGCTACGGCGGAGCCTGCTGGTCGCCCGTGACTTCGTCGTCAAGCGCGACGCGACGGTCCGGCCCGAGCTCGAATTTCGGCGCCTGGGCGGGGACGGGCCGGGCGGCCCGCCGCTGCCCCCGGTCGAACACCCCGCGGCGTTCCTGACCGACGAACAGGTCGAACGACTGGTGGCGACCGCCCGTCGGGCGCGCCCCGTCTGGCCCGGCGCCGAGCCGACCGTCCCGCCGGTCCTCGCCGCCGACGCGCTGACCGGCCGGCGCGTCCGCACCCGCCTCGTCCGCACCTGGCTGCTCGACGCCTGCAGGAAACTGCGCGAGACGACGACCGGGGGAGAAGCTGACGAGGCCATGATCCGCGACGTGATCGACCTCGCGGCCGCGTACGATCTGAACCGCGCCTCCGGGCTGCTCACCCGGCACGAGGCGCTCGCCCTGCGGAGCGTCCTGGGCGATGCCGCCGCGCGCATCCGCCGCGCCGCACGCCGCACCGAGCTGCCCGAACACGCGAACGCGTACACGGCGCTGGCGCTGGCGGGCGCCGTGCTCGGGCCGTCGCCGGCGGCGGAGCGAATGTCTGAGACGGCCCGCGATCTGTTCGACGCCCGGTTCCGGACCCTCCGCGAGGAGGCCGAGCAGAACCCCTACCGGGTGGCCCCGGCCGAGCTGTGCTCGGTCGTCGAGTACGCGCTGATCAACGAAGCGACGGACTGCGGCAACTACCTGGACGACGAGCTTCGGCGGCTGGTCCGGCTGGCGGCGTGGTCGCTCACCCCCGAGCAGCGCCAGGTCGGTCAGAGCGGCGGCCGGCCGGCCGGCGAGCTCGGGTTCCTCGGGCTCGCGAAGACGGCGTTCGCCGACGACGAGTTCGGCGGGACCCTGCGGGCGCTGTGGGAGACCTGCGGCACCCCGTTCTGGACGCCCCGGGGCGACGAATCGGTCCTCGGCGTCCTGCTCAGCGCGGCCGCTATGCCGGCGCCCCGGCCGCGGCGGCGCGTCCGCAGCGAACAGCTCACCGGGACCACCGCCGTCCTCACCCACCACTGGGGCGGCGCGGCCGAGTGGTTTGTCCACGTGAGCGGGTGGAACATCGACGTGCACGTTCGCGCGGCGAACCTCGCCCGAACGCGGACAGACCTGGCGGCCGGCGAGATCCTCTCACGGCCGGAGGTCGTCGCGTTCGAGCGGTCGCCCGCCTGCGACTACCTGCTCCTGCGCGGCCGGGTGGGCCGGCGCGCGGCCGAGAAGAAGCGCGCGTATCGGCACGTGCTGTTCAACAAGCTGACCGGCTACCTGGTGGTGTGGGACAGCCTGCCGGCGGGGTTTCGGTCGCAGACGCGGGCGATCGCGTCCGGCTCGGCGCGGTCGGGCGTGCTCGTGGGGCGGACGGGCGTCGAGGCCCAGGTGCTGTCGCTGGCGGTGACGGCCGCGGCGCGGCGCCGGCAGATGGTGCTGCGGAGCGCGTCGAGCTCGCCGGCCTGGGCGATCTATCCGCCGCCGAGCGGCAAGGGCCCGGCCGAGCTGGAGCCGTGGAGCGTGGACGTGATCAGCCTGGCGCCGGTCGAGGCGGGGGGCTTCCACGGGCGGCACCTGAAGCTGACGGCGGACCGGGGGCCGGAGTTCATCCGGCTCGCCCGGCAGCCGGCGCTGGCGAACGGGAATTTCGAGGACGTGATTCTGTCCGGTCGGGTAGGGGTGATCCGGCGCGGCCCGAAATCGGAAGACGTCATCCTGGTCCGGGCCGAGACGGGGACGACCGGTTCCCGGGTTTTTCGACTTGAACGCGGCAGCGGATTCGTCACAATATACAGGACAGGACGTGCGGAAGGTTGGAGCGACGGGCGCTCCCGCGAGGTGCGAGTGCGGCTGGGCGAGGCCGCTCCCCGCCGTCCGACGCTGGAGGTGGACGGGCGGCCGCGGCGCGCGTCGGTCGAGGACCGGGACGTCGTGTTCGACCTGTCATCCGGAGCCCATACCTTCAGCATCAGGCGTTAGGAAGAGCTCGAGGGCCGCGCGCAGCTTTCCGGCGAAGGCCGTCGTTGAGAGCGCCCGGGGGCGATCGCGGCCGGACGACCAGGGCCTGCTGCTCGGACCGAGGGCGGCCCGGAGAAAGCCAGGGAGCCATGATTCAGTTTTCCGTGTGTATCGATATGATCTTCAACGACCGGCCGTTCGAGGAGCGGATGGAGCGGGCCGCCGCGTGCGGCTGTTCGGCGGTCGAGTTCTGGGAATGGCAGGACAAGGACCTGGACGTGATCGCCCGCGGGAAGGAGGCGGCGGGGGTGGCGATCGCGGCGTTCGGCGGCCTGACCGGCGAGCCGGCGGGGAACCCCGACACGGCGGCGTCGACCGTCGAGGAGCTGCTCCGCTCGGTCGAGATCGCCCGGCAGATCGGCGCCGCCGGCCTGATCGTCGTCCCGGGCGACGAGCTGGACGGCGTGCCCCGGCAGGCGCAACTGGACACGGTGGCGAGGGTCCTGGCCGCCGCGGCCCCGGCCGCCGACGCCGAGCACGTGAACCTGCTGCTGGAACCGGTGAACCGCCGTGTCGACTATCCCGGTACCCTGCTCAGCACCACCGACGACGCCGTCCGGATCCTCGACGAGGTGGACCAGCCGAACGTCAAGCTGCTTTTCGACGCGTATCACCAGTATGTGACCGAGCGGAGCGTGCTGCATACGATCGAATCGCACGTCGACCGGATCGGGCATTTTCACGTGGCCGACGCCCCCGGGCGGCACGAGCCGGGGACCGGGGCTCTCGATTTCCGGGAGATGTTCCGGTTGATCGATTCGCTCGGATACGAGGGGTACGTCGGTCTCGAATTCGTTCCGACCGGCGATCACGACGCGGCAGTGGAGACCGTACTCGATCTCGTGTGACCAGAGCGGAGGCCGACCATGGAGGTGATGGAGGCGATCAAGAAGCGGCGGAGCGTGCGGAGCTACGAGGACCGGCCGGTGGAGGAGGAGAAGCTGCAGGCGGTGCTGGCGGCGGGCCGGCTGGCCCCGTCGGCCCGCAACCTACAGGAATGGCGATACGTGGTCGTGCGCGACCCTGAGCTGCGGGCGAAGATGGTGGACGCGGCGAACGGCCAGAAGTTTGTGGGCCAGGCGCCGGTGGTGCTCGTCGCCTGCGCCAAGACCGACGGCCACAAGATGGCGTGCGGCGAGCCGTCCTATCCCATCGACGTCGCCATCTCACTCGACCACATGTCGCTGAAGGCCGTCGAGGAGGGGCTGGGGACGTGCTGGGTCGGGGCGTTCGACCCGGCCGCCGTCAAGAAGCTGCTGGGCATCCCGGACTCGATCCGGGTGGTCGAGCTGATGCCGCTGGGGTATCCGGCGGGCGAGCCGAGCCCCCGATCGCGGCTGGAGCCGGAAGAGGTCGTCAGTTTCGACAAGTGGGGCTGGAGGTAGCCCGGTCGCCGGGCAGACGCGCCCGGCCGGACGGAGGCGAGAATGGCGGACGCGAAGCGCAACCGACGGTTCCTGGTCTCGTCTCAGGAGGGCCGCCGCGGGCCGGACGACGGGAGCGCCCTGCTGGCCCGGGGCGAGTTCTCGCGGCGGGTCCGCAACGAGAAAGTGGCGAGCGTCCTGAAGCGATTCCTCATCGCCCGCGTGGCGTTCGACGCGATCGTCGAGATGTTCCGTTCGCCCGAGCCGATGCGGTTCGAGCCGATCAACACGTTCGTCGAGCGGACCCTGTTCGGCCTGAAGGAGGAGTGTCACGCGCTGTTTCGGAAGACGGATCGCCCGGCCGGCGACGTGCTGTACGCCGAGGACCTGTTCGACGTGCTCACCGGCTCGATCTTCCACGAGATGATGAAGATCAAGGAGAACTGCTACATCCTCGAGCACTACGGTCCCACGTACCGGTCGATGGCCGAGATCGCCGAGCGCCGCATCCGCGTGCCGGTCTACGAGCGGCTCTTCTTCCGGGCCTGCAAGCGGATCATCGAGCGGGCGTCGACGGCCGTCTACGACGACATCCGGTCCGCCGAACAACTGTTCCAGGACGCGACCGAGCATTTGCTCAACATGCTGCCTCGCTTCGCCCACAACGGCCTCGCCACCCGGATGCTGATCGAGAACAAGCAGCTCGTCGAGATGGTCTACGGCGAGGACAGCTTGAACTCGGTGCTCGAGACGATGTACGAGGGGCACCTGGACAACGCGTACCTGCACGCCGCGTCGAGCTACCTGGACGCGGGGCGCTCCGACGAGGCGAAATCGTTCTGCCGGAAGAGCCTGGCCGAGAACCCCGACAACTTCGGCGCCCGCCGCCTCCTCGACCAGCTCGAGCGGGCCCGCTGATCCGCCGCGCTTGAAAAGCCCATGCCCGCCGCCTAGAATGCCTGCCGTGGATACGATCGAACCGAGGCTGCTGAAGGGTTTCCGCGACTATCTGCCGGAGCAGATGATCGCGCGGCAGCGGATGATGCGCACGATCGCGGACGTGTTCGAGCGGTTCGGGTTCGCGCCGCTGGAGACCCCGGCCCTCGAGTACGCCGACATCCTGCTGGGCAAGCTGGGCGACGACGCCGAGAGCCTGTTCT
>JAWODX010000364.1:0-4007 GCA_046483085.1 Planctomycetota bacterium | reverse complement strand
TGGTCGTCCGCCGCGGCGGCTGACATTCGGCCGAGGGCACCGGTCCGGGGCCGTGCGCCGGGGAGGAACCAGACGGCTGCCTCGGCTTTTGGCTGATAGCTGATAGCTGATCCCCGACAGTTCAACTCGTCGTTCGTGCGGAAACGCGGCGATCAGTCGTCCGGCTGGCGGGCCAGCTTGACTTTGACGGTCTTCTCTTCTTCGCCGCGCTTGATTCCCAGTCGGATGGTCTGCCCCGGCCGTGCCTTCTTCAGCGCGTCCAGGTAGCCCCGCACGTCCGCGAGCTTCTTCTTGCCGAACCGGACCAGCGTGTCGCCCTTCCGGATACCCGCCTTTTCGGCAGGCGACCCCTTCGCGACGTCCCGGACCGACAACCCGCCGTCCTGCTCCTCCACGGCGAGCCCGAGATACGGCGTTCCCTTCCGGCGGGGGAACCGGATGCGCCGGACCTTCCGCTTTCCCAGCCTGGCGGTGACCGACACGGTCTCGTCGCCGCGGGCCAGCTCGATCTCGACCTCGTCGCCGGCCGCGTGCGTCGCGATGGCCCCGGTCAACTGCGAGAGCGAGGCGACGGGCCGGCCGGCGACACGGACGAACGCGTCGTCTTTCTTGATCCCGGCCTTCGCCGCCGGCGAGCCGCCCATCACCTTCCGAACCACCAGCTTCTTCCCCTTCTGGTGCGTCTGCACGCCGAGGTACGGGATAGGCGGGACCTCCTGCTTGAGCGCCCACACCTTCCAGTCGCGCTCGACCGCCTCGATCGGCTTGCCGAACACGACCTCGAACGCCTCCAGCGCCGTCTTGTCGCCCTTGTAGTTCTCGTCGTCGGTGTACTCGTCGTAGAACTTCTTGAGCAGGCCCTTCTCGTGCATGTAGAGGAGCATGTACCGCGATTGGGCGTAGGCGAGCCGGGCGACGCGGAGGAAGTGCGCCTGGCCCATCTTCATCAAGGTCTTCCAGGGGAGTGAGCGGTCGGCCTTCACCGCCGCCTGGACGACGGCCAGCCGGTAGCTGTGCTTCGGCCGCACGCTCCCGTTCCGGTCCGACGACTCGAACAGGGTGGCCAGGCCCTCGATCAGCCAGATGGGGTGCCGCTGGCCCCGCGCGATCATGTCGGCGAAGTGCAGGGCGTGGGTGAACTCGTGCACGATCACGCTCGTCTTCATCAGCTTGTACGTGGGGATGTCGCCGCAGAAGAGGGCGTTCGCGCCCGAGCTGTAGACGCCGCCGACGCGGCCGCGGAAGACCTTCCGGGCGTCGCGCCCCGTGAGCAGGACGATGTAGAGGGGCCGGGTCGGCCGGTTCTGGAACAGGTGCTCCCACTGGAACTCCGCGTAGTCTTCCAGCCCCTTCCGAATCACCGCAAGTTCCTCGTCGGAACGCGTGTGGAGGTAGACGAAATTCCGGTCGCGGTCGAACACCTTCTTGTACTTCGCGACGTCGACGCCCCGTTTCTTCATCGCCTCGGTGATCTGGCCGACCGCCTTCTCGGTCGACTTCCGGATGTACTCCGCCTTCTTCTCGATCAGCGCCTGGTAGCCGGGCTCGTCCCGGATGTTGTCCAGGTCCGTGTCCTGCTTCACGTGCGCGAAGTTGACGTAGCCCGCCTCGAGCGACTTCCGGAGGAACTCCAGGGCCTTCTCCTCCTCCTTCAGCAGCGAGTAGGCGCAGGCGGTGTTGTAGAGAGCGATCGCGTTGTCCGGATCGGCGGTCAGGACTTTCGCGCATTCGGCGATGGCCTTGCGGTATTCCTTCTTCGCGAAGTAGGCCAGCGCCCGCTTGTGAATGGCCTGCAGTTGGCGGCGGCTCAGCTTCGCGGGCGCCGGCTTCTTCGGCGCCTTCTTCTCCGCCACCGCGGCAATCCGCGCCCGCTCGATCGTCCGCGCGTCCTCGCCGACCTCGACGGAGAGCTCCGCGTCCGTCTCGCCAACGATCCGGCCTTCGAGCGTCTCGCCGTCCTTCAGCTCGATCACGTACGTCGCCCGGTCGTGTTTCTTGATATCGCGGCGCGGGACGGTCAGGGAGCCGTACTTCGACCGGATGGTGATCGCCGTCTCCGTCTGCCGGACGACCTGCCCCTTCAGGACCTCGCCCGATTTCGTGCGGATGGTGTCGGCCCGCGCAAGACACGTCATCAACCCCAGCAGCACAACCAGCATGCGGAATTTCATCGATATCCTTTCCCGGAGTGCGGACGGCCCGGCGCCCAGGCCAGTGTCCCTTCCTTGATTATATACAAAATACCGCAGATACGATGCCTGCGGGCGGCCGTTTGCTGCACGGGTCTCCTCGTGCGATGTTGCGCGTCCCTGATCCTTGTGCACGCCGGCCCGGCCTTGCGGCGGGGCGTCGCGTCGGCTACGATTGGCCGGCTGCCGGATCGACGAGGAGGCAAGAACGCATGGCCGAGTTCGACTGGTCGTTTCCGTATCCGTCGCAGCGGATGCCCGTGCTGGCCGAGAACGTGGTGGCGACGTCGCAGCCGCTGGCGGCGCAGGCGGGGCTGCGCATGCTGCTCGATGGCGGCAACGCCACCGACGCCGCACTCGCCGCCGCCATCGCCCTGACCGTCGTCGAGCCGACGTCGAACGGGATCGGCAGCGACGCGTTCGCGATCGTCTGGGACGGTGAGCGGCTGCACGGGCTGAACGCGTCGGGCCGGTCGCCCGCCGCGCTGACCCCCGGCCACTTCGCCGGCCGGACGAGCATTCCCCGTCGCGGATGGGACCCGGTCACCGTGCCCGGCGCGGTCTCCGCGTGGGCGGAACTGTCCCAGCGGTTCGGCCGGTTGCCGTTCGAGCGGCTGTTCGAGCCGGCGATCCGGTATGCCGCCGACGGCTACCCGGTCTCGCCGATCATCGGCCGGGGGTGGCAGGGCGCCGCAAAGACGTTCGCCGACTTCCCCGCGTTCCTCGAGACGTTCTGCCCGGACGGGCGCGCGCCGAACCCCGGCGAGCGGTTCCGAAGCCCCGACCACGCACGGACGCTCCGCGAGATCGCCGAGACGAACGGCGAGTCGCTCTATCGCGGCGAGCTCGCCCGGCGCATCGCCGACCACGCCGCCGAGACCGGCGGGCTGCTGACCGCAGATGACCTCGCGGCGCACACCGCCGACCCGGTCGAGCCGATCTCGGTCGGCTACCGCGGCCTGGCGCTCCACGAGATCCCGCCCAACGGGCAGGGGATCGCCGCGTTGATCGCACTCGGCATCCTGGCGAACCGGCCGGTCGACGATTTCCCCGTCGACTCCGCCGACAGTCTCCACGTCCAGATCGAGGCGATGAAGCTCGCGTTCGCCGACGCACACCGCCACGTAGCCGACCCCGGCCACATGGAGCTGTCGCCCGCCGACCTGCTCGCTCCCGACTACCTGGCCGAGCGCGCCGGGCTGATCGACATGGCCCGGGCGGGCGAGCCGACGTTCGGCCTGCCGCGCGGCCGCGATACTGTCTACCTGACCGCCGCCGACGCCGCCGGGATGATGGTGTCGTTCATCCAGTCGAACTACTACGGGTTCGGCTCCGGCGTTGTGATCCCGGGCACCGGGATCGCGCTGCAGAACCGCGGCCTCGGCTTCACGCTCGAGCCCGGGCACCCGAACCAGGTCGGGCCGGGGAAGCGGCCGTACCACACGATCATCCCGGCGTTCATCACCCGCGGCGGCGAGCCGGTCGCGAGCTTCGGCGTGATGGGCGGCCCGATGCAGCCGCAGGGCCACGTCCAGCTCGTCGTTCGGCTCGCCGACCACCGCCAGAACCCGCAGGCGGCGATCGACGCCCCGCGCTGGCGCGTCCAGACGGGCCGGCAGGTGCTCTTGGAACGCGGGACGTCCGGCGAGGTGATCGACGAGCTTCGGTCGCGCGGCCACGAGGTCGAGATGGCGGGCCCGGCGGCGTTCGGCGGGGCGCAGTTCATCGGCCGGCTCGACGGCGGTGGCTACCTCGCCGCGTCCGAGCCGCGCAAGGACGGCCAGGCGGTCGGCTGGTGATGCGCTCCGGAAAAGGAAA
>JAWODX010000337.1:0-2964 GCA_046483085.1 Planctomycetota bacterium | reverse complement strand
GCGTCCACGTCGGGCTTGTCCATTCGTTCGAGGAACTGGCGCGCATAGGCGGACAGGGATTCCACGTACCGGCGCTGCCCCTCGGCGTAAATGGTGTACAGACAAGAATGTCTGCCCCACCAATGCGATGGGCCGGTGGGGCAGGCATTCCTGCCTGCCCAGCCCATTCCGCGGGGGTTCCAGAACGCAGGCAGCGAGGAGAAGTAGCGTTGTAGTGTTAGAGATTGTCTCAAGCGGTTGGTCCGTGACTTGCATATGGGCCGTTGGACCTCGTTTCAGATTTCGTGCTTGGCATTTGGAGCTTCTGGATTCCGCAGGCCCTGTTATGGAATCCGGACTACAGCCACTTGCGGGTCTTGAAGTAGATGACCATGCCGATCGCGACGAGGAGCATGACGGCCCAGACGGCAGGATAGGCCCAGGGGTATTTGAGTTCAGGCATGTGCTCGAAGTTCATCCCGTAGATGCCGGCGACGAAGGTGAGCGGGATGAAGATGGTGGCGATGATGGTGAGCACCTTCATCACCTCGTTCATCCGGTTCGAGATGACGGTCAGGTAGGCGTCGCGCAGGCCGCCGATCAGGTCGCGGAACGACTCGATCGTGTCGGCGACCTGGATGGTGTGGTCGTAGACGTCGCGCAGGTAGGGGAGGGTGTCGGCGCGGACGAGCGGCGACTCGCCGCGGCAGAGGGCGCTGACGACCTCGCGCAGGGGCCAGACGGAACGGCGGAGGAGCATCGCCTCGCGCTTGAGCCGGCGGATGCCCCGCAGCAGCTCGGTGTCGGGGTCGGAGACGACGCTCTCTTCGAGCTCTTCGATCCGGTCGCCCACGCCCTCGAGAATGAGGAAGTAGTTGTCGACGACGGCGTCGATGAGCGCGTAGGCGAGGTAGTCGGCGCCGGCCTCGCGGATCCGGCCCTTCGCGCGGCGGATGCGGTCTCGAATGGGCTCGAACACGTCGCCCGGGCGTTCCTGGAACGAGATGACGAAGTTCCGCCCGACGACGAGCGAGACCTGCTCGGCGTCGACCGAGCCGTCGTCCTCCTGCACGTACAGCATCTTGAGCACGATGAAGAGGCGGCCCTCGTACTCGTCGACCTTCGGCCGCTGGCGGGTGTTGGCGACGTCCTCGAGCAGGAGCGGGTGCAGCTTGAACTCGCGGCCGAGCGCCCCGATCAGGTCGAGGTCGTGGATACCGTCGACGTTGATCCAGGTGACGGTGTTCGAGTCGAGGAAGCGGCCGCATTGCTCGGGGGAGACCTCGCTCTCCCGGACGTCGGACGGGGAGTAGTCGATGACGCGGATGCCGACCGTGGCCGTCCTCGGGTCGCCGACGTGGACGAGGGTGCCGGGCGGGAGGCCGACGGCCTGTCCGCTGTTCGGGCGTGCCTTCTCTTTCGCCGCCATCATCGTTCCTCCGGAGTGCCGGTTCGGTCCGGTTGCACGTGCGGGGGCAAGTATAGCGCGGCGCGGCGGGCGCGGGAAGCGCGGGGACGGAAGAAGTTTTCGGGCGGCGACGGGGGTGGGTAGCTACTGGTCGGGGGACACGGTCCGGAACGGCTTCGCGTTCCGGTCATGTCCCCGGCTCGCTCCTGCATCGGCCGGACTGGCCCGGATCTGCCGATCGCGCCGCCGGGGCCGGAGCAGGGGACATGTACCGGAAGCCGCTTTCGGGGGAGCGGAAGCGGATCGGTACGTGTCCCTGATGCCGTTGATGCACCCGTGCCAAAAAAAGGGGCGGTTTTTGTTTGACTGACCGGCAGGATGTGGTATGATATCAAATTCGCCGCGCCAGATAATGATTCTGGTGGTGCGCCCGGACCGTGGCGTGCCAGCGTAGCTCAAAGGCAGAGCATCGGTTTTGTAAACCGAAGGTTGTGAGTTCGACTCTCACCGCTGGCTCCAGCGGGCGGGTTTTGACAAGTGGAGAGAAGCCAGGCGCCGTGGCTCGGCCCCCGAGAGCGGTCAGCGGGCAGATTCCCGAGCGGTCAAAGGGGCCAGACTGTAAATCTGGTGGCTCAGCCTTCGGAGGTTCGAATCCTCCTCTGCCCACCAGGCTTCGTTCGCCGCAAGCGGCGGACGGCGCCCCGGCAGGCCAGTTGGCCGTTCGGGCCGGAAGTGGCGAACGAGGCCTGCCACGGCGAAGCGCGGAAGGCGGAGCCGGGCCCTGCAAATGAGGCGGGCGTAGCTCAATGGCAGAGCCCCAGCCTTCCAAGCTGGTCATGAGGGTTCGATCCCCTTCGCCCGCTCCCTTGTTGTTGTTGTTCGCCCGCGTGCCGGGCGACGGCCGGCTGGTGTAGCTCAGCGGTAGAGCGCGTCCTTGGTAAGGACGAGGCCACGGGTTCGATCCCCGTCACCAGCTCCACCCACAGCGAGCAGGGCGCCGGCCGCCTTGGGTTGTTTGGGAAACGGAACGCATCGAGGTCTCGTGCTCCGCGTGTGGCGCGAGCGCGGGCCCGGAGCCGTGTGGAGGACAGGAGATGGCAAAGGAAGTCTTTGAGCGAACGAAGCCGCACTTGAACGTGGGGACGATCGGTCACATCGACCACGGCAAGACCGTGCTGACGTCGGCGATGACCATGGTCTCCGAGAAGCGCGGCCTGGGCAAGACGAAGTCGTACGAAGAGATCGCCAAGGGCGGGACGGTCCGCGACGCGAGCAAGATCGTGACGATCGCCGTGGCCCACGTCGAGTACGAGACGGAGAACCGACACTACGCCCACATCGACTGTCCCGGGCATGCCGACTACATCAAGAACATGATCACCGGTGCGGCGTGTTTTAAGGATTAAACGATGGGTTCGGTTCGCTGGGAACCGGTGCATCAACCTCTTTAACCCATTGCCTGAGCTCCGTCAACAGTGCATTGGCAATATCGGGTTGACTTTCGGACAAATCATGCTGTTCCGATATATCATTCCGCAAGTTGAATAGCTCATAACTCTCATATTCGTAATAATAAA
>JAWODX010000335.1:0-5614 GCA_046483085.1 Planctomycetota bacterium | reverse complement strand
CGCGAACGGGAACTGGATGGTCGCGGAGGTGTACGACCCGCGCCCGGATATGGTCGGCTACCAGCTTCAGGCGTTCGAGTACGAGCAGTTGGATGACAGCGTCACGAGCCACAACGGGCGGGACGTGGTCGAGGGAGTCGAGGTCGACGAATACGGGAAGGCGGTCGCGTACCACGTCCAGCTTTCCGGTCATCCGCTGGACGACCTGGTCTGGCCGACGAATTCGATTCGGATCAAGCGCGAGCGGGTCATCCACCTGATGGACCCGGAGCGGATCAAGCAGCCACTCGGGCTGACCCTGATGCACGCGGTGCTGAGCGATCTGCGCCAGTTCCAGATGTACCGCGAGTTCGAGATGCTGGCGGCGAAATACCAGGCATGTTTCGGCGGGATCATCATCGACGACGCATCGCAGGGCAACACATTCAACCCGGGCATCGCGAACCCGGTCGAGCCGGGAAGCAGCGACGACGCCGAGGACAGCAAGGGGAACCCGGAGCTGAACCTGGAGCCGGGGATGTTCCCGCGCGTTCGCGGTGCCCAGGACGTGAAATTCCTGGCGCCCACAAAGCCGGGCAACATGTACGCGCCGTTCAGCCAGCAGACGATCGGGCAGGTCGCAGCGGGCCTCGATGCCGACATCCATTCGCTCAGCCGCGACTACACAGGGGCGACCTACGTCGGTCTGCGGATGGCGAAGGGCGACATGTACGACGCGATGGATCCGTGGCAGGTGATCATGATCGACCTCTTCTGCCGGCGGGTATGGCGTCGGTTCCAGAGCTATGCGATCCGGGAGGGCCGGTACGGCGGCCTGGCGCCGAACTGGGGGCGCGACCTCGAGTGGGACGAGGCGTATCTGCAGGCCGACTGGCAGCCGCCGCCGAAGCGTGACGTGGACGAGGCGAAGGCGGCGATGGGCCGGAAGGTCGATCTCGAGCAAGGCGTCCGGACGCTCCAGATCATTGCGAACCAGATGGGTGCCGACTGGCGCGACCTGATCGAGGATCGGGGGGCGGTGCAAGAGCTGGCCGACAGGTTCAACGTGGTGCTCCCGTTCCTCGATCCGAACGCGAAGGCGAATCCGGGCGAGCCGAAGCCGCGCGGCGAGAGTCCGAAGCCGGCGCAGCCGGAGGACAACTGATGCCGCAGCCGAAGCCGAAGAAGGGCGAGAACAAGACGAACCAGAGCGAGGGAGACGGTTTGATGAAATACAGATGCGAATGCCTCGACTGCGGGCACATCGTGGAGACGGACGAGCACTGCCGCGATGTCGAGTGTCCGGAGTGCGGGGGCGAGATGCGCCGGAAGGAGCGGCCCGGCCCGGGTCAGCCGTCGCGCGGGTTCAGGGCGGCAGAGCACGAGGGCGAGCTGTTCGAACTGCGGACCGGCCCGCTGCCCGGGCTGAGCACCGAGGGCCGGGCGCTCGATGTAGACTGGGACACGGGGGAGATCAAGGGCATTTCGTTGATCACGAAAGGCCCGGCGCTCGGGCACGGATTCGAGATCGACGACACGACGCTGACCCAGGTGCACGACGGGCTGAAGGCGATGGGCGCTCGGGGGATGAAATCGCGGATCACGCACCCCGAGACATTCGGTTTGTTCGGCGGCGGGGAGGACCCGCTGACGTGCTACGTGGGTCGTATCCGGAACTCGCGCCGCGAGGGCGACCAGGTCCGCGTGGACGCGCAGATTTTCAACTTCGCGGACAACCTTCCTGGCAAGCGCGGCAGTCGGAAGTTCCTGCTGGGGGTGGCGGAGGAGGACCCGGCGGGGATCGGGATGAGCATCGTGTTCGAACGCGACGACGACGAGGAGATCCGGGACGAGAACGGCGAGTTGATCGGTCGTGCCGTTCGGGTGAAGGAGATGGTGGCGGGCGATTTTGTCGGGGACCCGGCGGCGAACCCGGGCGGGCTGTTGAGCGAAGGCAGAGGTCAAACCGGCCCCGCGTCGGGGTCACCGACACGCAGACAGGAGGACGAAGAGATGGACAAGTTGAGGACATTCCTGGCGGGATTCGGGATGGAGAACGCCGAGGAGGCGACGCCCGAGCAGATGCAGGCGTACATCGAGAAGCTCGGGTCGGCCGACCGGGCGAAGGTCGAGGCGCTCGAATCGGAGATCGCCGAGCTGAAGTCGAAGCTCGACGACGGCGGCGAGACGCCGTCCGAGCCGGTCGACGTCGAGGAGACGGTCAAGAGCGCGCTCGCGCGCGAGCGTGAGCGGGTTCGCGAGGTCCTGTCGCTCGCCGAGGAGCACGAGGACATCGACCGCTCGTGGCTGGAGAAGATGGCCTACGAGGGCAGGACGAAGGTCGGGGTCGCGTCGCTGATCGCGGAGAGCGAGCAGATGCGGAAGGTCGGGCACATCGCGGTCGGTGCGGACCTGGCGCGCGAGGGGCTGGAGCCCGCGATCTCGGACGCCATCCTGCTCCGGGCCGGTCGGACGGTCGAGGAGCCGCACACACGGCACCGGCAGTTCCTGGGCCGGTCGTTCGTCGAGACGGCGCGCGTCTGGCTGAAGTCGGTCGGCTACCCGGGTGCGGACATGATGCTGCCGCAGGAGGTCGCGCGGACCGTATTCAACGGGCGGGCGATGCTCGGCTACGGGCACGGCACGGCCGACTTCACGAACATCCTGGCGAACACGCTCCGCAAGGAGCTGCGCCAGGCGTACGAGGAGGCGGCCCCGACGTGGCAGAAGTGGTGTCGGCGCGGCCAGCTGAGCGATTTCAAGCAGGCGGACCGCGACCAGCTGAGCGGCCTGGCCGACCTCAACGAGGTGAAGGAGGGCGGCGAGTACAAGGAGGTCAAGCTCTCCGAGAGCAAGGAAGTCATCCAGCTGGCGAAGTACGGCTACATCGTCTCGCTCACCTGGGAGACCGTGATCAACGACGACTTGAGCGCCTTCGCGCGGATCGTCCCCCGCATGGGCGACGCCGCCGCGCGCAAGGAGGACCAGGTTGCCTACGCCGTGCTGACGAGCAACCAGGAGATGACGGAGGACAGCGAGGACCTGTTCGACGAGACGGAGCACGGCAACGACGCCGCCGTCGGCGACCAGGGCGCGCCGAGCGAGGCCAGCCTGAACACGGCGATCACGGCGATGGCGACCCAGACCGGGCTGAGCGCGGACGTGACGCTCGGCCTGGAGCCGGCGTTCCTGATCGTGCCGAAGGCGCTGCGTGCCACGGCGCGCAAGTGGATGCGGAACACGTATCTGCCCGGCGCGACCAACGAGGAGGACAACCCGCACCGCGATCTCGCGGAGGTGGTGGACACCGCGATCCTCGACAGCAACAGCACCTCGACGTGGTACATGGCGGCGGACCCCGCCCGGATCGACACCGTCGAGGTGGCGTTCCTCGTGGGCGAGACCGGTCCGACAATGGACCAGGAGGACGGGTTCGACACGGACGGCCGGCGCTACAAGATCCGGCACTGCGTGACGGCCCGTGCGCTGGACTACCGGGGCCTGTACCGGAACCAGGGCTGATCGACGAACTCGGCGTGTGCGGCGGACGGCCGCCGCACACGCTTCCCATAACGTTTGATAGGAGGATCAACGATGTCCGCAAGTGACCACGCATACAAGGGCAAGGGCGAAGTGCTGGACGTCACGAACAACACCTCGATCGACTACAGCGCCGGGCAGATGGTCGAACTCGGCGACATCGTCGGCATCGTCTCGTACGACGACATCGCGGCCGGCGAGGAGGGCGTTGTCGTGATCGAGGGCGAGCACACGTACACCGCCGAGACCGGCGTCGCCTGGAGCATCGGCGACCAGCTCTACTACAACGAGACGAGCGACCACCTGACGAAGACGGCGGGTTCCAACAACAAGGCCGGCGTCGCCGCGGCGGCGAAGGAATCGAGCGCGTCCACCGGCCGCATCAAGCTGAACGTCAACGGCTGATCTCGTCGCCCGGGCGGGGTGGCGCGGCAAACGTTCAGTGCTGCGCCCCCCGCCTCCCCGTCACGGGATGGGCCAATGCGAACGGAGGGCAGACGGTGGGCGACATCCTGGTCGTGGCATATCACACCGGCGGGCCGTATCGCGCACACGCGCTCGGGCTGCGCGAATCGCTGGTCGAGTGCGGCCTGAGCGAGAGCGACGATTTCGAGATCGACCGGATGCCGTCGCTGGGGAGCTGGCGCCTCAACGCGCACATCCGGCCGTTCCACCTGCTGATGAAACGCTTGCAGCATCCGCATCGCCCGCTGCTTTCGCTGGACGCGGACGCGCGGATGCGGCTCATCCGGCTGCACTTCTTCGACTCACTTCCCCTCGACACCGACTTGGCCTTCCACACGCACATCCAGTCGAACAGCGGTCGCGAGGAGCCGCTGCCGGGCACGCTCTGGCTGCGGCCATGCGGGCAGGTGGACGTGTTCCTGTCGCGGTGGGCGGAGGCAAACGTGGATTGCCCGGTCCGCAACGACCGCGTCAACTTTGCGAATACTTTAGAGCAAGCCATCCGGTCGATCCCCTTGCGGACGGCAGGCCTCGGCCCCGAGTGGACGTACATCCACGACACATTCCGCGAACTGCATCCGGGGGTCGAGCCGGTGATCGAGCATCTGCAGGCCAGCCGGACGCTGAAGGAAGAGGTAGCGGCGTGAAGATCGCGGTCCTGAGTTATCTGGCGACGTACGGGAACGCGCCGCTGGTCTGCAATGGCCTGGCTCAGCTCGGGCACGAGGTGCGCCTGATCCTGCGTTATCGGAACGTCGCGGGCGAGAGCGACTACGGGTTCGCGGCCGAGTTCCGGCATTGGGAGATGGAGGACTCGGGCGACGCGCGGGAGGCGCGGGCGTGGGCGGCGGCTGCGGATTTCGTGGTCGTGCACGCGATCCCGTCGCTCGATTGGCTTGTGCCGCGCGTCTATCCGGACGGCGCGCCGCCGGGCGTGGTGATCTGCACGAGTTCGCACCTGTTCCTCGGCCTGCCGGCGGATCGGAAGAAGCGAGCGCGGCTCGGTCTGGACCCAGTCGCCTACAACAACAAGTTGCTCCGCGATTCCGGCTGGCCGGTGCTGGTGCAGCCGCACAAGTGGGCCTATATCGACCGCCGTCTGCCGAGCGTGCGGACCTACTATCCGCCGATCGAGCTGCCCTTCCGGGGCACGAGGCCCTCGCAGCTGCTCATCTGCGGGCACAGCCCCGGCAAGGAGTCGCGTCGGCGATGGAAGGGCACCTCGGTGATCCAGGAGGCGTTCGACCAATTGGAGGAGCAGTTCCCCGACCGGGTGATGGCGCTCGTCGCGAGCGAGCAGCCGCACTGGCGGATTCTTAGGGCGCGGGGGCACTGGCACATCTGCGTGGACCAGGTCTGCCCGCCGCACGAGGTGGAGGGCGATTATCCGGCGTACTGCGGCGGGCTGGACAAGAGCGGGCTGGAGGCGATGGCGGCGGGCTGTGCGGTTGTCACGAGCGGCGGGCCGCATCGGCAACCGGACGGGCAGGGGATCGCAGAGCCGCCGGTCGTGACGGCGGACGCATCGAGTCTGTATCCATTCACCGGTTACAGAGGTCGGGAGATTGACGGTCTCAATACGTCTCACCAGTTTTTCTTTATGCCGCCGATACCGAATCAGGTCCGCAAT
>JAWODX010000326.1:0-2527 GCA_046483085.1 Planctomycetota bacterium | reverse complement strand
GACCCGGCCCTGGAGGGTGATCTCGCCGGTCATGGCGACGTCGCGGCGGGCGGGGCACCCGCTCATCGCCGACGCCAGCGCGCACAGGACGGGCAGCCCCGCGCTCGGGCCGTCTTTCGGCGTGGCGCCCTCGGGGATATGGACGTGCAGGTCGACCGCGTGGCGGGCCGGCACGACGCCCGGCCGGCTGCACCGCGACCGGACCCACGACAGGGCCGTCTTGACCGACTCCTGCATCACCTCGCCGAGTTGGCCGGTCAGGGTCAGGTCGCCCTTGCCGGCCATGCACGAGCACTCGATGGCCAGGCTCCGGCCGCCCACTTCCGTCCGGGCGAGGCTGGTCACGGTACCGACGCCCTCCTTGGGGCCCGTGGGTCCGCGGCGGTACGGGGCCGGGCCGAGGTACGTGCGCAGCAGGTCGACCGTGACGGCGTGGGGCTCGGCGGGGGGCGTCTCGGCCGAGGCGCGTTCGGCGGCGATCTTGCGCAGGACCCGCGCCAGCCGCTTCCGCAGGTTCCGGACGCCGGCCTCGCGGGTGTACCGCTCGGCCAGGGCGAGGAGGACCTCGCGCGGCACGGCCACGTCGGTCTCGCCTAGGCCGTGGGCCTCGCGTTCGCGCGGCAGGAGGTGGTACTGGGCGATGCCGATCTTCTCTTCCAGCGTGTAGCCGGAGAGTTCAATTACCTCCAGCCGGTCCATCAGCACCGGCGGGATGTTCGTCGCCACGTTTGCCGTGCAGATGAACAGGACCTCCGACAGGTCGAACTCGACCTCCAGGTAATGGTCGCTGAAGGCGTGGTTCTCGTCCGGGTCGAGGACCTCCAGGAGCGCGCTGGCCGGGTCGCCGCCCATCCCCTGGCCCATCTTGTCGATCTCGTCGAGCAGGAACACGGGGTTGCGGACGCCGGCCTTGCGGATGCTCTGAAGGATGCGGCCGGGCAGGGCGCCGACGTAGGTCCGCCGATGGCCGCGGATCTCCGCCTCGTCGCGCACCCCGCCCAGGCTCTTGCGGACGAAGCGCCGGCCGAGGGCCCGCGCCACGCTGCCGGCCAGGCTCGTCTTGCCGACGCCGGGCGGCCCGACGAAGCACAGGATCGGCTCCCGCATGTGGCCGGCGGCGAGTTTCTTGACCGCCAGGTACTCCAGGATCCGCTCCTTCGGTTCCTGGAGGCCGAAGTGGTCCTCGTCCAGCACCTGCCGCACGTGACGCAGGTCCAGGGTATCGTCCGTCCGCTTCTGCCACGGCATGTGGATGAGCCAGTCGAGGTACTCGCTGACGACGACGGCCTGGGGCGTGAGGGGGAGCATGCGGCCGAGGCGCGAGTACAGCTATACGATCCAGACCGATGACGACGAACAGACTGGCCAACTCACCGTGACAGAACCTGACGACGAGACCGCCGACCAGCTCGATACCGTCGACACGGAAAACGGGACAGTAGAGACACCGCCGGATGAAACAGATGGGGGCGATCCCGATGACGAATCCGACCCCGATTCCAACCCCGAAGGACTGTTCGGGCTTGTTGGCATCCAAAGCCGAGATATTGCCGTTGCAGCCGCTGTCACGGGGGTAATGCACGTCCTCGGGCAGTGGACCTAATCGGCTCGGATAGTAGTCGACCTAATCGGCTCGGACAGTAGTCGACCTAATCGGCTCGGACAGTAGTCGACGGGCAAAAAACCATACAGACCGAAGACAACACAGCGTCGCTACTCGCTTTCGGCGGCGTCTTTTGGCGTGCCGTCGAGATGGAAATCAGCGGAGTTGTCACGTGGCTCATAGCCCAGAACTTGGCGAGTTGGCCCGATATCGTAGTATTTCCGGTCGTTATCGGAGATCCCATAGACGATCTCGTAGCCGTAGTCGGCGGTGATACAGCAATCAAACAGGTGTGCACAGTCAGTATACGAAAGCCACATCGCCTGACCGCGCTCGTAGTTTCGCGGTGGATGTGATTCGGTCAGATTGCCGATACGGACACAGACAACAGAGAGGTCGTGTTCGTCGTGGTAGTAGCGGGCGAGTGCTTCGCCGGCGACTTTCGAGACGCCGTATAGATTCGTGGGTCGCGGGAGTTCAGTCCCGTCGAGACGATACTCATCGTGGTCCCGATAGATGTCGGGTTTGCGATCTTCCTCGTAGAAGCCGACAGTGTGATTCGACGACGCAAAGGCGACTTTTTCGACGCCCACTTCGACGGCAACATCGAGAACGGTTTGGGTGCCATCGATATTATTCCGTAGCACACTGTTCCACGGCGCGTTCGTCCGGGGGTCACCAGCCAGATGAACGATGACATCGCAGTCACGGGCAGCCTCTGAGACTGCCTGCTTGTCAGTTATATCAGCGACGTACACATCGCTGTTGTCCATACCGTCCGGCAACTTCCCGCGGGGAAGCGGCTCACGATCCAGCAGCCGCCAGTCGTGGGCTTCGCCCAGATCCCGAAGGATGGCTTGCCCGACACGTCCGCCAGCCCCGGTCAAGAGGACAGATCTCGCCATTCATTCGGCAAAGCGTGTA
>JAWODX010000320.1:0-7288 GCA_046483085.1 Planctomycetota bacterium | reverse complement strand
CGCATCGAGCTCTTCGGCGACCGCGAGATCGACACCCTCGACTTCAAGTAAGAACTTCGCGATCTCATCCGCTTCGCCACCAGCGTCCGAGCCTCGACCACGTAGCTGGCGTCCACGTTCGCCACGGACAGGAAGTAGTCTCCCAGTGCCGCCCGCTCGAGCCGGAGTATCTGGCGGCCCTCCTGGCGATAGGGGGCGGGGATCTCGCCCAGGAGGTTCTCCAGGCCCTTCCGGGCCGTGTCGATCAACTCTTCCCGGCGCCCCAGTTCGAGCCGGGAGACGGGCAGCGGCTCGCGCCAGTAGTGCCGGGACGCGTTCTGGAGGACCTGCACCGCCCGGAGCCATCGCCCCTTCTTCTCGTGCAGCTCGGCATAGGCGAGCAGGGCTCGGATCTCCTGGCCCGCACTCGACGCTGTCGCGCCCATCTTCTTGCAGGCGGCCTCCAGGAAGTCGTAGTCGGCCGACTGGTGCCCCCAGCGGGCCAGTTCCGTGTAGAGCGGATAGAGCCGGAGGTTGATGGTGCGCCGGCGGTCCTCTTCTTCCGAGGGGAGCAGGGGCTTGCACTGCTCGTACTGCCGGATCGCCCCCTGGACGTCCCCCTGCTTGCGGGCGACCTCGGCCTTTGCGAACAGGGTGTTGAGGTCCTTTCGCCTGGCCAGGACTTTCCGCATCCGGTCCCTGTCGTAGCGGACCGCGATGTGATTGAAGGTGACATCCACCTCGAAGGGGACGTCCCAGCGCCGGAAGCACATCCGCGCGGCGGGGTGGAACGGCTCCGGCTCCTCGTTGACCACGCGCTTGATGACGGGCGGGTTCCGCTGGTGGTCGTTGATGAAACAGGGGGGATGATACCAGCGGCGCTGGAGGACGATCTCGCGGCTCGCGAGGTCCAGGCAATACTCCGAGTTGAACGGCCCCTGGTAGGGGAACGGGTTCAGGTACCATCCCTGCATGGCATACCACATCTTGCCGTCCCGGGTCAGGGTGGGCCGCGCGTGCACCGAGCCGAGGTTCGTCCAGTAATCCTTGCCCTCGCCGGTGATCCCCGCCTCCAGCCCTTTCGGGACCCGCTTCCTGATGAACCGGCCCCTTGGCCCCCACATGTCGTGGGCCCCCAGCTTCCAGACGAGCCGGCCGGTCTCGGGGTCGAGAAAGACGATGTCCCGGCCGACCAGGCAGAGCCGGCCTTCCGTGGTGAGCCCGATCATGCGCCACACGGTGGGGAAGCGGGTGTGCCCTCGGGCCGGCCACGTGGAATCGGCGTCCCGTGTCGCCACCCACAGGATCCGGCCGTTGTCCTTGTCCAGGCAGAGCAGGAAGGGAGAGTCCACCGGGGTGACGTAGAGCCGGTCGCCGTGGACGAGGGGGGGCTCGTTGCGCCAGACGCGGCCGGGGCCGGTGAGGTTGTCGAGGGCTTGCTTCTTCTGCGGGTACCGGGTGAGCCAGCGGGCCCGGCCGGTGCGGGCGTCGACGGCGGCGACGACCCCGGCGTTGGTCACGTGGTACACCACCCCGTCCTTGACCAGCGGGGTGGTGGAGAAGACGCGGATCTTGCGCGGGTAGCGGCTCTGGGTGATCTTGAGCGGCGAGATCTGCGAGAGCCTCGTCTGCCAGAGGCGCTTGCCGCTGCGGGTCTCGAACGCGGCCAGCTCGGCGGAGGAGGAGATGTGGGTGCGGCCGCGGATGTCGTCGTGCACGACCGGGGCCACGACCATGCCCCGCGCCCCCGCCGGCGATGCCTGGTAGCGGTCCAGCCATTCCTCTTCGGAGGTGGCGGCCATCGGGCCCTTGGCCCAGAGCAGCCGTCCGGTGTGCTGATCGACGGCCACCAGCGAGGGCCCATAGACGAACATGTGGGCGAGCACGACGCCGTCGTGCACGAGGATCGACTGGTCCGGGTAGTAGTCGACCCGATGCCGGCTCGCCCAGCCGCCGCTGCGGTAGCGGTCCCAGTCGAAGCTGGAGCCGCCCGGGCCGAACACCCAGTTCAGCTCGCCGGTCAGGAGCGACCGGCTGTGGAGGATGTTCAGGTCCTTGTAGATGAGGTCGGTCTCGGTGGCCCAGGGGAGCGGTTCGGGCTCGACGGCCTGCTGCCAGCGCAGCGGGCGCCGCTTGAGCGCAGCCCGCCACTCGCCCCGGTTGGCGGAGAACTCGTAGGGCAGGGGCTCCGACAGCTTCCGGTCGTCCATGGCGTCGTATCGGGCGCTGCGGCGTCCCTCGCGCTGGCGCACGGCGAACGCGTCGTACTCGAGTTTCTCCAGTTGCTCCAGCAGCCGGGCGACGACCGGCTGTTCTTTGTCCTCGATCCGGCCGACCGCCGCTCGGAACTTCTTCTCCAGCCCCAGGTGGCGGCAGCAGATGGCCAGCCGCGCCCACACGTGGTCCCGATCCAGGTGGACGGCGTCCCGGTCCGTGTCCTCCAGCCCGTGGTACGTCACGATTCGCTCATAGTACCGCCGGGCTTCGTCGTATTGCCCCTTGTCGACGGCGTTATTTCCGAGCGCGAACAAGGCGTCGTCCCCGTAGGACGTGGCCAGGTGATAATCGGCGAGGTCCTTGTAGTCGAAGATCGAGTACCGTTTGAGCGCCCGCCGGTAGATCTCCTTGGCCGCCGGGTCGTACAGCACCCGGTAGTAATCGAGCTCTTTCTCCGGGTACCGGAGGATCTTCCGCTGCACGTAGAGGGCGGCGGGAACGAACACCCCCTGTTCTGCGATCTGGATCATGTCGCCCGGGTAGTCCTCGATGATCCGACGGTAGAGCTCGGTGGCCTTGCGGGGCTCCTTCTTCCGGAACGCCGTCTCGTTGGCCTTGTCGATGATCGGGCGCACCTCCGCGTCCATTCGGACGTCGCCCATGTTCAGGTACCGACCTTGGCGGGAGAACTTGAGCCCTTCGCTCTCCGGGCCACCGGTGCAGAAAGCGGGCCGGTAGTCGGCGTAGGTTTGCTCGAGCGAGGGGCGGGTCGCCCACACGGGCGCTTGCGCGCCGGCAGGGTCTTTCTTTCCCGCCGCGCGTGCCGGCGCCAGGAGCGCCAGGGACACAAGTGCGCCCGCACCGAGCCCGACCAGCGAGGGGGCGGACCGGGCCCCGTCGCTGCGGCGGCCCGACGATGCCCTCGTCTCCCGCGCCGACCGTCCTCCGGTGGTCCTCCGGGCCTCCAGATCGAGACGTCCCATCTATTCCTGCTCCTCCTTGGCTCCCGGCTTGGGGACCTCGACGCTTTTGAAGAAGTGTACGTGCATCCCGCCGTAGGGGCTTCCGTACGGGGTATGGGTATTCGGCATGTCGAGTTCGACGCGCCGCAACTGGCCGCCCCAGGCGTCGGACGTTCCGCCGAACTCTCCCAGCAGCAAGCCCCGGATCAGCTCGGGATTCGCTGCCACGTCTTCTCCCGTGATCCGGTACGGAGTCACGACGTCGCGGTCAAAGGGCATGGCTCGAATCATGTGCCTCCTGTCGTCGAACGTCTCGATGTCGTCGGGCGCCTCGATCTGGATCTCGAAGCGGAACTCCCTGAGCATGTCCTGGAACATCGGCGCCACGTCGCGCGACTGCCGCTGAATCGACGGGGCGCTGTACTTCTTCTGCGTGGGATACCGATCGTACATGACGTCGACCTGATCCTTTTTGTAGTACTTGGGATTCCGGCCATGCCCGCGCACGACCCGCCGGTATCGCAGCCTGAGCGAGCCCGTCCGCCCCTTCTCCGCGCACCGGAACGTCGGGGCGATATGCAGGTGGACCTGGTTGATGTCCTTGAACTCGAAGACGGTTTTCAGCGTCCGGCTGCCGTCGGGCAGGGTCTTCCGCTCCTTGCTCTTGAGGGTCACCCCGCCGAAGCTCTTCGTGCGCTTTTTCAGGGCCTCCTCGGCGAGGAGTGCGAACCCGTCTTCGCCCTCGCCGGCCCGCTTCGCGTGGCCTTCCAGCATGCGGACCGCCCTGGGCAGGACGGTGATCGTCTCGGTCAGGGTGCCGGACCCATCGTGGTTGATCTTCACCAACTGATGGATGCGCACGCACCCGGACACGGCCGGCAGGGCGCCGATTGCGAAGATGAACACTGCCCGGATCGCGTGTTTCACAGGCTGCCTCCCTTTCGGTACCAGGCCCGCTCGGATCGGTCGGCCGGGATCGGTCATGGTTTCGGGACTTGCGCGGTTTCCTCGGCGTGGTAGTCGAGTCGGAGCACCACCAGTTTCTCCGCCCAGTCGCCGTAGACGAGGTAGTTGTCGGTGACGGAGACGAAACGGACGTACATCATCGCGATGTCCTCTTCTCCCGGCCCGGCCCCGTTCTTGCCCCCGGGGGCGTCGTCGAAGTTGCCGTACCGGCCCAGGTGCAGGATGAGGTTGCCGTTCGTATCGAGGATGCCGATCGAGTGGCGGTAGGCCTCGGGCACGTAGACGCGCCTGTACCAGTCGAGTTCGAGATGCTGCCGCGGGCAGGAACAGCCGGTGGGCACGATCGGGCTGGCCCCGGCGCAGGTCCACTCGGCGCCTTCCACCCAGCACCAGCTCCCCTCCCCCATGTTCGCCTCATTCATCCAATTCAGGCCGAGCAGGCCGGGGGGCCGTTTCGGCAGCTCGTCCATCTTGATGGTCGCCCGGGCCTGCAGGACCCGACAGTCTCGATCGGGCGCGGTCTTGATGAGCGAGCCGGTGAAGGGGTGGAATCGCCGGCCCGTTCCCAGGACGCGGCCCTTGCCGTAGAGGAAGGGTTTGTCGTGGTATGCCTTCGGCCGCGCGTTCACGAAATAGATCGACCGGTCTTCGTCGATCTGGACGCCGTTGATCAGGTCGCCGGCGATGACGGCGCATTCGCGGCGCAGTTCGCCCGTGCGGTCGTAGGTCCAGACCGTGCCGCCGGCCAGCGGGATGCCGGGCTTCCGCCGGATGAAGTAGATCTCCTCGCCCCGCCTCTGCCGGTCCCGGACCTGTTTCATATACCTGGCGTAGTTGCCTCTCGGGTTGTCGGTGTAGGCCCCTCGCTTCTGTCGCTCGATGATCCCGGCGGCGCCGATCGCGAAGCCGCGCTCCTCCATTCTCGGCACGTAATAGATGTTGCTCTCCGCCGCCACGTCCCCGCGCATGTTGACGCCCAGCCCGTCCTGAAACCCCTTCGCCCCGCCCTGGTCCTGGGTCGGCAGAATCCCCATCCACCCGTGCCGCTGCACGCCGTAATCATAGGGACATTCCGGACAGACGAGAATGGTCCTGCCGGACTCATCCTTCTCGACCTTTGCCCGCGAGGGGTTGACGCGGCCGATGCCCTGGCCGAAGAACGTGGGGTTGAAGTGCAGGTGCGCGTACCCGTGCTTGTCGAACGCCATGTCGTCGAACTTGCAGCGCGGGGCGGGGCGGAACAGGCCGAGGTAGTTCCCCGTCTTCAGGTCGAACACGCGGCGATTGCGGTAGTAGACCTGCTCGCGGGTGGGATCGCATCGGACCTTGTCGAAACAGTCGCCCTTCCAGCGACCGATGTAATTCCGCCTGGCCTCTTTCTTCGCCGCCCGGTCGAAGTCGAACATCAGCCGCAGCGTGTCGCCCGCTTCTTCCAGGATGCGCAGGCTCGGCCGGTATCGCCGCCTGCCCGCATACTGGTAGGAATCGCGGGCCAGCCACAGGCGGGGCCTGTCGGACCACGAGTCCAGCGCCATCACGGCCGTACTGATCCCGTCGACGTGGAACTCCTCGGTCGGCTGCTCGAACGAGGTGAGCTTGGTCAGACGGCCGACCGACTTGCCGCGGACGCGTGCGACGTGCTGGACGTAGATGGCGCCGGTCTTCTGGTGCACGCGGACCAGATCCGGCCGGCTGACGGCAATGGTCTTCAGGTACTTCCCCTCCGGCGAGAAGACCTGGATGCGGTTGTTCTGCGAATCGGAGACGTAGATGCGGCCGCCCGAATCCACGTCGATCCCGACCGGGCCGTTGAAATGCTCGTTGTCGCTGCCCGCCTCCTTCCGGCTGCCCAGGAACGTCTCGGCCTTCCGGCTGCCGTCCGCCGGGGCGCGCAGGACGGCCGGCCCCGTCCGGGCTTCCTTGTTGAAGCGCGCGCTGATCATATACACCCATTTCCCGTCGGGGGATGCGGCAAGCCGCGGAAACGGGTGGCACCGGCCGCCGAACGGCATCCCTTTCATGCCGTTGACGTCGGTGGAGCCGTCCGTATAGATGTAGAAGAGGGAGGACGGTGCCACGGCGCTGCGCCCGCCCTTTCCCCTGTTCAAGAAGACAATGCGTGTCCCGGCGATGGCGATCTGGCAGAATTTCGCCTGCTTGTAGTTCACCGCCTTGGCAAACGCCAGGCCGTTGTGCGCGATCGCGTCCGGGTCCGGCCCGTGCCAGGCGCGTTTGCCCGGCTCGTATTCGATGCAGCCCGTGCCGGTCAGCTTCTCTTTCGGCATGTCCGCAGGCGGGGGGAACAGGGTCCGGATGTACTTGCCGTCCCGGTCGAATTTCCGCGCGGACATGTGCTTGAAGCCGCCGCCGTCGTAGACGAACACGTAGGCGCTGCTCGGATCAATCGCCACACCCCACACCTTGCCCGGCAGGTTATGCGGGCTGGTGCCGCCCAGCCGCCTGTCGAACACCGGCTTCAGCCCCAGCATCACCCGCACACGCAGCCTCTCCGGATGCTTCGGGTACCGCCCCAGATCGTCCTTCCCGTCCCACCAGACCGTCTGCGCCAGCGAGCTCTTCCGAAACGGCTCCGGCGCGTTCTCGCCAAGGACTCCCGCGCCGAGGTGGCGGACGACCTTCCCCTCCTCATCGATCACGCCGACGGCGACGTCGCAAGCGCCCCCGACCGCGAACGTGATCTCGTATTTGTCCCTGGCGATGCGCTTCACCGCAGGTTTCTCCGCGAACCGGAACAGGTCCTCGCGCTCGGTGCACGGCGGGGAATAGGGCTTCCACCACTCCTGGGCCGCGGCCGCCGCGCACACGAACAAGAGCAGGGCGATGGTCACCGCCTTCTTCAAAGCGTTATCCCCGTTTCAATGGGGCGGTTCTCTCCCGCCACACGCGCGACCCCCTTGTAGCAGACCGGCTTCGGGCCGGTCAGGATTCCCTCCGTCTCCTTCTGAACTCTTCTTCAGAACCGATCTTACTGAACTTGAGAGAGATCGTCAAATGTGGGCGCAGAGCGGCGCGCGACGGCCGGGCCTGCCCGGATCGTCGCACCCCGACGCAAGGCCGGGGTCCGGAGCCACCTGCCGGGCCAGTCGCCTCCACCCGGCGTTTCAGCCGCTGGACCTGGCGGATGCTCAGATCCAAGGCATTGG
>JAWODX010000318.1:0-8611 GCA_046483085.1 Planctomycetota bacterium | reverse complement strand
GGGGAACATCGAGGCGACCGGGACGATTCAGAGCGGCTCGTCCATCCTCATTGACGGCGACAACCACGAGATCAGCTCCGACGGCGATCTGGACCTCCACGTCAGCAGCGGCCGCGCTCTGCGGATCGAGACCGACGCCACGTCGCCGAACCTGATCGGCGGGAACGCCGGCAACACCGTGACGGCGGGCGCCTACGGCTGCGCCGTCGGAGGCGGCGGCAGCGCCGGCGAGCCGAACAAGGCAACCGACCCCTACTGCACGGTCGGTGGCGGCATCGCCAACGTCGCCGGTGATGACGACGGTGATTTCAGCATTGACGACGCCGACAGCGCCACGGTCTCGGGCGGCTGGGGCAACGCCGCCAGCAATTGCTGTGCGACTGTCGGTGGCGGTGAGGAGAATACGGCCAGTGGCGACACGTCGACCATCGGCGGTGGAATGAGCAACGCCGCGGCCGGCGATGCGGCGGTCATCGCCGGTGGATACAACAACGAGGCGAAAGACGCTTACGACACCATCGGCGGAGGCGCGTCGAACGTGGCCGGGCACGACACCGAAGACGGGAGCCATGCCACGGTGGGCGGGGGCTCGGGCAACACGGCGAGCGGCCAATACGCCACCGTCGGCGGCGGCGTCGAGAATACGGCCAGCGCGGCGGGCGCGACCGTTGCCGGCGGGGGGAGCCCGGGGAGCGGCAACACGGCGAGCTCCCCCAAGGCCACGGTGGGCGGCGGCTGGAAAAATACCGCCGGGGGCAACGCCTCGACCGTCGCCGGCGGATACAACAACACCGCCACCTCCAGCTGGGCCGTCGTGGGAGGCGGCTGGACCAATAGCGCCACTGCTCTGTACGCCACGGTGGCTGGCGGAGGCAGCAACGAGGCCGGGGCATCGCACGCGACTGTGCCCGGCGGCTTCGACAACAACGCCGACGGGTCCTACAGCTTCGCCGCCGGTCGCCGCGCCAAGGCGAACCATAACGGCGCGTTCGTTTGGGCCGACTCGACCGACGCCGACTTCGCGTCCACCGGCTCCGACCAGTTTCGGGCCCGGTCCACCGGCGGTGTCTACCTGGATGTCGATACCGACGGCGGGGGCCTGGACATTCGGCCGAGGACGAACAGCCCGAACCTCCTCGCCGGACACTCCAGCAACGTGATGGTAGCAACGGTCGACGGCGGGGTCATCAGCGGCGGCGGCAATAGTAGTTGGTGGAACAAGGTGACCGACCACTACGGGACCGTGGGCGGCGGGATCGGGAACGAAGCCGGCGATAACGCCGGGACCGTTGACGATGCCGAGTACGCGACCGTGGCCGGCGGATACAGGAACAGGGCAAGCGGCGAGCACGCCACCGTCGCCGGCGGGACGACGAACATCGCCAGCGGCGGCGCGGCCGGCATCTGCAGCGGGCGGATGAACACGGCCGACGGCATGCGAGCATTTGTCGGAGCCGGATTCGAAAATGATGCAAGTGGGAATTACTCCGCAATCCCGGGCGGCCACTACAACGCGGCCGCCGGAGATTACTCTCTTGCCGCCGGTCGGCGGGCCAAGGCGAATCACGACGGATGCTTCGTCTGGGCCGACTCGACGAATGCCGACTTCGGCTCCGCCACGGCAAACACCTTTCTCATTCGTGCCGGCGGCGGCGTTGGGATCGGCCTGAATTCGCCGAACGAAGCGCTCCACGTCAGCGGGAACATCAAATCGAATGGAACACTCATCAGCGGCAGCAGCGTCATCGTGGACGGGAACAACAACCGTATCACTTCGACGGGGGATCTGGACATCCACGTCAGCACGGGTCGCGCCCTGCGCATCGAAAGTCACTTCGACACCCCCAACCTTATCGGAGGTGACAGCGTCAACACGGTGACGGCTGGGGTTCGAGGTGCGACGATCGGTGGCGGAGGACACACAGGCGGTACCAACACCGTCACTGACAACTTCGGGACCGTGGCAGGCGGAGTCGAGAACCAAGCGGGTGATGGCGCCGGGACGTCCGTCGACGCCGGTCAGGCCACGGTCGGCGGCGGCTACCAGAACACCGCCAGCGGCCTCAATTCAGTCGTGGGCGGCGGCTACGACAACACCGCGAGCGGATCTCAGGCTATGGTTCCAGGCGGTGCGAGCAACACGGCAGCCGGCGACTACAGCTTCGCCGCCGGCCGGCGGGCCAAGGCGAATCACGAGGGATGCTTCGTATGGGCCGACTCCAGCGACGAGGACTTCACCTCCAGCGTTGCCAATCGCTTCTACGGCCGGGCGACCAACGGCTACTTTCTCTACACCGCGACCTCCAAAAGCGCGGGCGTCTACGTAAGCGGGGGCGGCGGGAGCTGGAACAGCCTGTCCGACCGGACGAAGAAGGAGAACTTCACCGCCGTCGACACGAAGGACGTGCTCGCGAAGCTCGTCGCCGTGCCCATCACCAACTGGAACTACAAGACCCAGGACGACGGCATCCGGCACATGAGCCCGGTCGCCCAGGACCTCTACGCGGCATTCGGCCTGGGCGACAGCGAGACCGCGATCACCACGATCGACGGGATCGGCATTTCGATGGCCGCCATCCAGGGCCTCCACCAGGTCGTCGAGGAAAAGGACGCCAGGATCCGCTCGCTGGAGAACGAACTGACGGAGGTCAAGGAGCAGTTCCGCCGGCTCCGGGACGCCGTCGAATCGCTGACCTCGGGCGCCGAGGAGAACTGAGCTACGCCCCGGTGCCTGCGACCCACTCGACCGCCGACGGGCTGCCGCCGCGGCCCGGGGAGCCCGCGCCTCAGCGGGCGCCGACCGGCCCGTCTCATGCCCGGCGGTACCTCCGCGCTCCCGCCCCCGGAATGAATTCCCCCGCCGGCCCATTGTCCGCGCCAGAATCTGGTATAATGCACCAGATAGCTCTGACCTTCGAGCCACATGGCATACGGACACGTCATCTCGGATCTACACCTGCTGACGCCGTGGTCGGCCGCCGAGGAATACCTGGCGGAGATGCACGAGGCCGCCGGGCGGTCCGACTTCTTCGTCCTCAACGGCGATATCTTCGATTTCCGGTGGAGCGAGCTCGCCACGGTCGACCGGTCGGTCGACGCAGCCGTCGACTGGCTGCGAGCCTTCATGGACGCCGCTCCCCGCTGCCGGCTCATCTACGTGCTGGGCAACCACGACAACTTCCGGGACCTGGCCCGGCGGCTGGACGAACTCGAGGCGGAGCGCAAGCACTTCGACTGGCAGCCGTCACACGTGCGGATCGGCAGCGCACTGTTCACCCACGGCGACCTGCTGCTGCGGGCCGACGTGGTCGATCCCTTCAACCGCCGGCTGCAGCCGTCGGTCACCAAGAAATCGAAGACGCTGAGCCGGGTTTACCATCTGCTGCACACGATGCGGATGCATCGCTGGGGCGCCCCGGTCTATGGCGAGCGGCGGTTCGCCCGGCGGATGCTCCGGGCGATGGACCGGGCGGGGAACGGCGTGATGAAGGGGGTGACCGACGTCTATTTCGGGCACGTCCACATGCGATTCACCGACTTCGGCTATCGCGGCCTGACCTTCCACAACACCGGCTCGGCGATCAACGGGCTCCCGTGGCACATGCTCGAGGTGGACGTGGAGACCTGAGCCGCAGCCGCACCGTTTACTCCTTCCCCGACCGCGGCGCCGCCGAGAACAAGACGACCCGCCCGCGCCGGTCCCTGCAGCAGACGAGGCCGTTGGCGAGGGCGACGTGCGGGTAGCACGTCCCCGAGACCACCCGCGTCACTGTCGCCAGCTCCCGGTACCTGTCCGCAGCGGGGTCGATCAGGGTCAGCCGCCCGCGGCTGAAAACGATAAGCTTGCCGTCGCCCGTCGCCAGGCACGAGCCGTGCCCGAACCCGCCGGCCTTCCACAGCAGTCGCCCGGTGCTCGCATCGAGGCAGCGCAGGGTGTTGAAGATGAGGAACGCGCGGCCCTCGTGGATCACCGGGCTGGAGAGCAGCGCGTGCTGTTTCGAGGTCCACGCGGGGCGAAGCCCCTCCCGGGAGGCGGTGAAGAGCACCGCCCGCTTCCGGTTGTAAGCGGAGGTCACGAGGAGCCTGCGCCCGAGCGCGGCCGGGGTGGCGAGGTTGCAGGCGAACTCGGTCTGCCACGGCCGCTCGGCCAGTGTCTCGCCTTCGTGCCCCTGGTCGGCGCGCATCACCACGAGTTTTCGCAGGGCGAGCGTGGCCAGGCACGGCGTGCCGTCCACGGTCAGGGCCACCGGCCCGCTGGTGTGGCCGGCGGGGCCTTTGCATCGCGAGCTCCACGCCCGCCGGCCGGTCTCCTTCTCGAACGCCATCACCGTCCCCTCGGGCGAGCCGACTTCGAGGACGACGTTGTGTCCGAGCAGCAGCGGCGAGCTGGTCAGGCCATAGTCGCGCCGACCGCCGCCCACGTCGGGTCGACGCCCCACCTTGTACTTCTCGTACAGGTTCACCGCCCAGACGAGCCGGCCGTCCTCGCGAGCATTCCAGCATCGGAGGTCGCCGTCGACGCCCAGCGTGTAGAGGTGGCCGGTGGCCGGATCGAACGCGGGCGTCGAGGACGGTCCCCCGTACGAGCCGATGTCGCCGGCTCGAAACCGGCCCTGGTATCGCGCCCGGTATGCCCGCTTCCAGACGACGTCGCCGGACCGGGCGGCGAGGCAGTAGACGATGTCCCGGCCGACCGGGTTGCGCCGGAGGTTCCCCTTTCCCTGCCAGCCGATCACGTAGACGTGCCGCCCGACGATCAGCGGGGAGGAACACCCGGGGCCGACGTCCCGGCTCCACAGCCGCTTCGGCGGCCAGCCGGCAGGCCATCCGGAAGGCTCGGAGGTCACGCCGTTTCGATCCGGGCCGCGCCACTGGGCCCAGTCGGCGGCCGGCCCGCGGGCAGCCAGACACAGGATCCAGAGGAACAGAACGGCCCGCCGCGCCATCGGCGTTCTCCGATCCGGGCGAGGCCGATTATCGGGGAAGAGGCGGGCGGTTTCAAGCTCAGGAGGAGGGCAGGCTATCGGCCGGGCGGGCGGACCCAGTGGGCGGACCAGCGGCCGACGAGCCGGGGCTCGGCGTCCGGGTCGGTGCGCCACAGAGAGCCCGTCGCCTGCCTGCGATTGACGAAGTGGCCGGCGATCCGCCAGGCGTCGCCCGAGCCGCTGAGCCGGCCGGCCTCGATCTCGCCGAGGCCCGCCAGCACGACCGCGAACCGGTCGGTCCCGTTCTCGCCGACGTACTCGCCGGACACCGTCGCGGTCCGCACGGTGCGGCCGCCGTTGGCCACGCACAGACTGACGGCGACCTCGCTGTCCCTGGCCGGGCGATAGATCCCGTCCGCCGGCCGCGTGACCGCCTCGGCCTCGTCCGGGCCGGTCATCCGCCCGGCCTGCCCCGACCAGAACAGCCACGTGGTGACCAGGACGGCCGCCAGGCCGCCCGCGACCCACGCTGTCCGATTGACCGGCTCCGTGCTCATGTCGGGTCCTTGCGCATCTCTCTCCGCGCGCAGTATCGGCTGCGCGGGGGGGCGGTTGAGCGCTTTTCGCAGGCAGGTCCGGGCTTGTATTCCGCCGGCGGGGCGGGTACGATCTCCCGCGACAGGGCCAGGGACGCGCACACGAAAGGAGACGCAGCAATGAAATGTCCGCGCGACGGGACGGAGCTGTCGAAGGTCGAGGTGTTGGGGCTGGAGCTCGACAAGTGCCACCATTGTGACGGGATCTGGTTCGACCGGGGCGAGCTCGAGCGGATCCGCGACGCAGGGGTCGAGGGCGTCGAGGAAGTGCTCGAGCGGAAATACGGCGATCCGGCGACCGAGAAAGGGGAAGTCGAGGGGTACATGCGGTGTCCGCGATGCGGCGACGCCCGGCTCCAGCGGCAGCATTATACGTACGCGAATCCGGTCAAGATCGACCGGTGCGAACGCTGCCACGGGGTGTGGGTCGACGATACGGAGCTCGACGCGATCGTGGGCGAGAAGAAGAACCTCGACGAGCAGGAGAACAATCTCAAGGGGTTCCTCGGCTCGCTCGCCGACATGTTCGAGCGCGAGAAGTGACGGGCCCGCCGCCGGCGCCGCCGGCGCAGAGTCAGCGCCCGCCGTGACGGCCGGCCCTATTCCTGCCCCCCCAGCGTCGAGAGGTAGTACCAGGCGTAGGGGACGCTGCGGAACTCCTGGCCGAATCCCTTCGGCCGATGCTCGGCTCCCAGCCACTTGATCAGCCGGACCGCGGCGCCCCGGTATTTCTCGTCGCCGGTCTTCCGCCACAGGTAGGCCATCGACATCGCCGAGTTCCCGGTCGCCTTCTTCACCTTGTCCGCCTCGATCAGCCAGTCGTTCATCACCCGGATCGTCTTCAGCGGGTCCTCGTCGCCGGTCAGCCACATGTAGCGGATGAGCCCCTCGGCGGCGTGTCCGTACATGAACTGGCCGCGGCTGTGTCCGAACGAGTTGCCGCCGCGCTTGCGCTGCCGGGCGCCGGCCTGGACACATCGCTTCATCATCTTCATCGTCGCCGGCTGCTCGGTCAGGCGATAGCCCTCGGTCAGCGTCCAGAGCTTGGCGCCGGGGCCGCGGCACTGCCGCCACGAGTGCTCCGGGTTCAGCGTCGCGTTGTTCAGCGCGAGCAGGAAGTGGTCGCGCGCGACCAGATCGGCCAGCAGCAGGTAGCGGGTGAGGATGCTGAGCGCCTTGTGGTGGTTGAACTCGACCGAGACGTAGGGCTTCGGGTTCTTGTAGTTGCGGTCCAGCCCGACGTGGTTCGCCGGCGGGGAGTAGCGGCAGGCCCCGCGGAGCCGCGGCTGCGGGTGCCACTTGCACATGAACACGTCGCCCAGGTGCAGCCCGTGCCGGTCGCAGATGTCGAGGTAGAGCAGTTCGCCGGTCCGCGCGAACTGGAGCAGCGCCGCCCACGGATAGTCGTAGTAGTTCGACTCCCAGAGGATGTTCCACTTGTCCTCGACGCCGCGGGTGTTCGCCCAGTGGAACACGTCGCCCCATCGGTAGTAGCCGTAGCTGTCGCGGGTGACGCCGCGATAGGTATGTCCATCGATTTTCTTCTCGATGTTCTGCGCCGACTCCTTGAGGATCGCGTCGTACTTCTTCGCCAGCGGCTTCAGGTCGGCGGGGAAGAGCGACGGGTCGGCGTCGGCGATCGGACCGAACGCCTGCGCCGTGCGGCAGTAGTACTTCGCCGTGCAGACCGCGCGGAGCGGCCTCTGCCGGCCGGAGAAGTAGTCAAGCAAAGAGGCCGCCCACTTGTCGCCCGAGCCGAACCGAAGCGTGATGTAGTGCGTACGGCCCTGGCCCATGTAGATGTCGAGCGGCTTCTCAACCTCGCGGGCGTAAAGCCCGAACCGCAGCGTGCCGTCGTCCTTCGCCTCCACGGCCTTCGGGTGCATCTGCCAGAACCAGCGAACGCCGCCGGCCATCGAGACCGCATCCGATGCAACGCCCGCCCAGCCGACGTCGAGCGGTTTCTTGCTCTTCCCCGTCGTCTTGCCGGCGGGCTTCCCGTCGACGGTGATCTCGCACAGGTCCGAATGCTTCGCGACGACCGCCGCGCTGTCACCCCGATAAAGCTTGCCCTCGCCGCCTGTCCCCGCGTGCGTGTCGAGCTCGGTCGGCAGGACGACCGACAGGTCGGACATCGTCACGTGGTCGGCCGGCTTCTTGCCCGACGCGTTCCAGTACGTCACGTCGAGGCGGACCTCGGGCGAGCCCGCGAACACGTGCACGTACGCCTTGTACACGAACGGCGCGTCGTCGCCGTGGGCCAGCCGGCCCTCGACCTGGACGACCGCGCCCTCGCTGCCGCTCTCGACGACCGAGACCTTCGAGTCGTCGCCCTGTCGGTACTTCTTGCCGTCGAGCGTGGCGACGAGGCCGCCCTCATGCGGCTTGACGACCGGCTTGCCCCGGAACGTCGCCGACCGGATGAGCGTCTTGCCTCCGACGACGAGCTTCAGCACGCCGTTGTCGACCGCCACGCCGCCGGCCGTCTCCTTGACGCTCACCCCCGTCTCGCTCGCGGCCGCCTTGCCTTTGACCAGCTTGACCTTGACCTCGCCGTTCGCCGGGACACTCGCCTGGAAGACGGCATGGACCCAGCGGACCGACTTGTCGTCAAGCCACCGGGCGACGGTCCTGACCTGGCAGGGGATTGGCTCGCCCCTCGCGTCGGTCAGCGCCACCTCGCCCGCGTCCTTCACCAGGCCCTTGGGCACGGGGATGCCCATGCGGAGCGGCTCGTTCTTCCGCGGGACCCCGACCGGCTCCTTGATCGAAAGCGTGGTGATCTCCTGGGCGAACCCGGTCTCAACAAGACAGACGAGCATCACCAGACAAACGCCGAGTCGGATCAACATGAGCTCTCCTCCGGGGATCTCCGCGCCGGGCCGGACGGGTGCGGATCCGGTTCACCCTCCAGAATAGTCCAACCGCCGCGCCACTGCAAGCGATTTGTCCGACCGCCGGATGCATGGCTGCCACGAATCTGCTATCCTTGCCGCGTCGAAGCCAACCAGCAGGAGGAGCCCGATGCCCGACGCGACCGACCGGCGGAACGTCGTCTTCATCATCAGCGACCAGCACCAGCAGGCGGCG
>JAWODX010000185.1:0-9840 GCA_046483085.1 Planctomycetota bacterium | reverse complement strand
GGCTCAGCCAGCTCTCCGCCGACGAGAGCGGCCTGGCCGGCAAGGCACACCGGCTCCAGAAAAAGGTGGAAGGCGAAAACGCTCCCGTCTTCGCCTGGGGGTTCGGCAAGGCACACCGCGACATGACCGAGCTGAAGGGCCGCCTGGCCGCGTTCAAGACCGACTCGTACAGCCAGGACCTGGGCCGGGATATCGCCGACACGCTCCGGATGCTGATCGACGCCCTGAAGCGGGAGCAGCAGCGGCTGCGCCAGGGCGGCGGGGGCGGCGGGGGTGGCGGCGGCTCCGGCAAGCCCATGCTCGTCCCGCCCTCCGCACAGCTCAAGCTGCTCAAGGCCCGCGAACTGGAAATCCACAACACGACCAAGCGCATCTTCCTCAAGATGAAGGTCAAGGCCGTCCGGCGCCTCTCACCGCTCCAGAAGAAGCGGCTTCGCCGGCTCGCCGACGAACAGACCGACCTCGGCGACCTGACGAAAGAGCTGGCCGACGCACTCGAGCGCGAGGAGCGAGAACGAAGACAGGAACTGAGGGAGTCAGAATGACACGTTCGACCTGCATCGCCGTCGCCCTGGTCCTCGCTGCCACGCCTGCCTACGCCGTGCGCCCCTCGGGCGAGGAGAAGTCCGAGGAGGCGGAGAAGCAGGAGACGCAGGCGAAGAACCCGATCCGGAAGATCGCCGAGATGATGAAAGCGGTGGGCATCGACCTCGGCAAGCTCAAGGCCGGCGACCTGACCCGGGAGCAGCAGGAGGCGATCATCGAGGCGCAGAAGAAGCTGCTCGAGGAACAGGACCACATCACGGAGGAACAGCAGGCGATCCTGAAGAAGCTCGAAGAGCTGATCAAGATGGCCCAGAAGGCCGAGTCGTCCTCCCAGCCGCAACAGCGTCGGAAGCAGCGGCCGTCGGACAAGAACCACCACAACCGCCAGCCCCAGAACGCGTCCGGCCGGGGCAGCGCCCCGATGCGCCAGGAGCGCGACGTGTTCCGCAACGTTCGGCCTGGCCACGGCCGGGGCGCGCCCGACGACCGGGAGAAGTGGGGCGAGCTGAGCCCCATGATGAAGGACCGCGGCTTCCGGGCATTGGCCGACAAGCTGCCCGCCAAGTATCGGGAACTCCTCCAGCGCTACTTCCGAGTCACCGGCCAGGACCGATGAACGCCCGTCCGCTGATCGCCGGACTCGTCCTGCTCGCCGCCGCGCCCCTGTCGGCCGCAGAGGCGCCGGCGGCCGCGCACGTCGGTCGGCTCGGCGACGAGTCCTTCGCCCGGCGCCGGGCCGCCACCTGGGCGCTGGTCGCGCTCGGCGACCGCGCCCTGCCCGCCCTGAAGAGAGCGATGGAATCGAGCGACCCCGAGGTCCGCGCCCGGGCGCGCCTCGCCGCCCGCATGATCCGCTGGCGGTTCACACGGGAGCTCGCGCGGAAGGTGGGCGATCCGTTCGCCGGCTGGGCCGAGAAGAAATGGCACGAGCGGGAGCGGCTGGTGCTGGACGTCGGCGCGATCGGCGGGGCCGACGCGGTCCCCACGCTGGAGCAGGTTCTGAAATCGGAGACGTCCGAGGCGGTGCGCCGGGCCGCGGCCATCGGGCTGCTCCGCGCCGGGCCGCGGGGCCTGCTCGCACTGGAGCGAAGCGGCGGCGACCTCGTGGAGTTGAACATCGACAGCGCCGGGCTCCGCATCCAGATCGGCAACGGCTTCCTCGAGGAGGGGAAGCACCGGCGGGCGCTGGCCGAGTATCGAAAGGCCCTGGAACTGGACCCGAAGAACGACGTCGCCTGGTACAACATCGCCTGCGCGTACTCGCTGATGGAGCGGATCGACCAGGCGGTGACCGCGCTGGAAAAGTCCGTCGAGCTCGGCTACGATGACGTCGACTGGATGCAGAAGGACACCGACCTGGACAACATCCGGAACGATCCGCGGTACAAGGGCCTCGTCGAGAGGCTCAGGCGGGCCGGCGCCGGGAACCCCGAATGACCGCCCGGCAAGCGGGGCATTTTCGGTTTTCATGAATTCATGAAAACCGAAAATGCAGGACGCGCGCTGGAGGGACTGCCCGGCCACTTGCATAGTGGCGAGACGGAAGCGCGTACCGCTCTGTCGGAGACCGGCCCGCCTGGTCGGACCCTGAGGTCGCGCGCGGGCCGGGATGACGGTCGTGGCCGGCCCAGGTGTTCGGGTGACGTTGATCGGACTGAACGATCGGGCGCTTCCGCAGGGCCTGGGCGGAAGGCGATTGCGTCTCGCCGGGCATGCCCGGCGAGACGTCCCCGGCTTGTCGCGACCCACAGCGAGACATCACATTGCCGACGTCCCATCCACAGAGCTTCCCCCCGTCGAGCATCCGGCGAATGCTCCTCATCGCCCCGTCCTGGGTGGGCGACCTGGTGATGGCGACGCCGGCCATCCGGGCGCTCGGCCGACACTTCGAGGACGCCGAGCTGACCGCCCTGGTACGCCCCGTCGGCGCCGACGTCCTCGAACATAACCCGCACATCCGCCGGTTCGTCGTGGCCGACCGGCGCGGCCGCGGGCCGGACAGCCGGAACGGCCGGGCCCTGGCCCGGCAGCTCCGCCGCGCCGCGTTCGACCTCGCCGTCATCCTGCCCAACTCGTTTCACGCCGCGCTCATCGCCTGGCGCGCCCGGGCCGCGCGCCGCGTCGGCTACGCCGGCCAGTGGCGCTCGCTCCTGCTCACCCGTCGGCTGCCGCAGCCGCGCGAAGGGGGCCGGGTCGTGCCCATCAACATGGTCGATCGCTACCTGGCGCTGTGCGAGGCGGTCGGCTGCCGGGACCTGTCGCAGCGCGAGGAGCTGTTCGCCTCCGACGAGGACCGGGCGAACGCGGCCGCGGTCCTCGAATCCCTGGGGATCGGCGCGGACGACCGGCTCGCGGTCCTGATCCCGGGCGCGTCGTACGGCCCGTCCAAGCGGTGGGGGGCCGAGAAGTTCGCGCGCGTCGCCGACGCCCTCGTCGAGCAGCGCGGGATGAACGTGCTCGCCCACGTCGGCCCGGGCGAACGCGCGATCGGGGACGCCGTCGCCACCGCCTCGCAGAACGGGGTGATCGTGCCCGAGCCCGGCGCGGTGGACCTGGCGGTCCTGAAGCCGGTGATCGAGCGGTCCGAGCTGGTGATCTCGAACGACACCGGCCCGCGCCACTACGCCGTCGCCTACGGCGTGCCGAACGTCGTCATCCTGGGGCCGACGAGCCGCCGGTACATCGACGTCAACCTCGACCGGACGGTGGTGCTCCAGGCGGACGTGCCGTGCAGCCCGTGCCAGCGGAAAGTCTGCCCGCGCGACCACGAATGCATGGAACGGATCACGCCCGATCAGGTGCTCGACGCGGTCGGCTCGCTACTCTCCGGCTGAACGCTCATCTCCCGGGCAGCATGTAGTCTGCTGGCAGGCAGGAGTGCCCTCGCGGCCGGTCGCGGTCACAGGCCTTATGCGCCGGTTTTGACGCGGGCCGTCGTAACTTGCCGCTGCCCAGACTGTTGCGACTTCGCCCGGTGTCAGGCACGGGAAATTCGGGTAATTGCTTCTTTTGTGCTACTCCCCTGCCGGTTCCGGCTGTTCGGCGGGCTCTTCCTCTTTCGGCTCCGGTTCAGGGAACCGCCAGTTGATGATTGCCCGGCCGCTCTCCTTCTCGGAGATGGCCTGTTCCAGGAGGCGGGCGCGGAGCGCGTACGGGGAGGGCGGCTCGATCCCGCGGGTGAGCTCCCGGACCACGTTCCCGTGCCCCAGGCGGGCCTCCAGTTCCGCCTGCAGCATGGCGGCGAGCGGCTGCCACCGGCCGTCGGGGTACTCGGCGAGGTACCCGGCCATCAGCCCGGCCTGCTCGGCGGGCGTGTGGGCCAGGCGGCCCCGGAAGAAGGTGAGGTCCTCGGCGAACCGGGGGTGGTCCTTGTGCTCCTCGAGGAGCTGGCCGTATTGTTGTCGGACCGCCGGGCTGAGCTTTTCATTGCACATGAGTTGGTCCGACCGAACGTCCCAGTAGACCGCGGCGCCGGGGTAGGCCCGGATGAACCGTTCGCCGTACCCGGGCTTTGTCTTGGCCTGATCCACCATGAAGGGGAACGGCCACAGTCCGACCCGCCGCTTGAGATCGCCGGCGGCCAGGAGCCAGTGGTTCCGACTGGGGCTCCGGACGCGGGTGCCTTCGCCGAACACGGCGGCGCCGAGCTGGCGCAGGTCGCCGCGGAACGGGCGGTAGAGGACGTGGTGTGCGCCGCCGCCGCGGAGGATCTGGTTCAGCAGCCAGGCGTCGGGGGTCACGTTGCCGGTGTCGGCGGGCACGAAGTAGGCGGCCTTGCGGAGCCGTTCGACGCGGACCGGCGAGCCGGGGCCGCCGAAGCGCGGGGCGAGCTCGTGCTCGCCCGAGAGCAGGCTGCGGAGGTCGGCGACGCGGCCGTCGGCCGCCCGGCAGAGCGCCACCCCGCGGAACGGGTCGAACAGGTACAGCCGCCGGTCGATGAGCACCCCGACGAGGGCGTACCGCGGGTCGTCGTCGGTGGGATGGAGGAAGCCGACGGCGGCGTGGAGCCCGGCGTTGCGCAGGAGATAGGCCATCGCCCAGGACATCTGCACCGCGTTCCCGTACCCCCGGTTCAGCACGTCGATCGGGTTCATGTGGACGGGCTGCTTCTCGATCGGCGTGGGGTCGGCCTGGACGTTGGTCCGCACGTAGTCGAGGGCCGCCTTCGCCATGGCCGGGCGGTCCTCCGCCCCGCGAAACGCCCCCTGGGCATAGCGGCAGGTGAGCAGGGCCCGGTGGAGGAAATAGTGGAGGAAGTGGCGGTCGGGCTTCGCCGGGGGGAGCGGGTAGTTCTTGTTGTAGCGATCGGCGGACAGCCGCATGTACTCGTCGCGCACCTCGGCGGGGATGTCTGCGGCGGTCAGTTCGCGGAACTCCTCGAACATCTCGACCGCCCGCGGGAAGTTCATCGCGTACAGGGCCTTGAGGCAGGCCTCGGCGGCGCGCTCTTTCTGCCGGCCCGAGCGGCGGTTCACGAGCAAGAGCGCGACGAGGACGACGAGCAGGCCGGCGGCCACGGCGGCGACGAACAGCCAGACCCGTCGGTTCTCTCGTTCCGGCTCCTGCGCCTGTGGGTCCTTGTCGGCGGGGGTGTCGTCAGGCATGAGGCCTCTGGGTTACCGGTCTGCGGCCTTGGCGGGGGTGAGTCGGATTTCGACGCGGCGGTTCCTGGCCCGGCCGGCCTCGGTCGAGTTGGACGCGACCGGCCGGCCGCTGCCGAACCCGCGCACGACCACCCGGCTGGCATCGACCCCGCCCCGGGTCAGGATCCGGGCGACGGCCGACGCCCGCGCCAGCGACAGGCCCAGGTTGTCGCCGTATTGTTTTTTCGCCTCGGCGGACTTGATGGGGACGTTGTCGCTGTGGCCGTCGACGAAGACGCGGCCCTTGCGCGACGCGAGCACGCCGGCGAGCTTCTCCACGGCCGTCTGCTGCTCCTCGGGGATCTGGACCCCGCCCAGCTCGAAGGAGACCACCAGGCGCACGGCCCCGGTGTGATCGGCCACGGCCTCGGGGATCGATCCGATCTGCTCGACGAGCTCGGCATCGAGACGGCCGTACTTCTTCTTGAGGTCCGCCAGCTCCTTCTCCGCCGCCTCCCGCTCCTTCTGGAGCCGGCTCACCCGCTCCAGCGCGGAGGCCCGCTCCTTCTGCGCGGCGAGCAGTTTCTCGGCGAGTTCCCGGCTCTCTTTCCGCGCCGCGCCCAGCTTGTCCATCGTTTTCAGCGCGGTCTTCCGGGCGTCTTCGAGTTGGGCACGCAGGGCGGCCGCGCGGGGGTCGGGGCGGGCGGTCGACTCGTGGCGGACGGCGCGCCCGGAGCAGCCGGCGACAAGAGGGATCAGAAGGGCGAGAAGGAGGGGCGGACGCATGGTCTGTGCTCCTGCGCGATACGACGTGGGTCAACGCGGGCCCGGTCGGCGGGGCCTGCTACTTGATCGTCTTCTGCTCCAGGAACTCGACGATGCCCTTGTACGGCTGGAACTGGGGCACCCGGTCATGTGCCAGGCCGTAGAACACGGGCACGCCGAACAGGAGCACGAGGAAGGTCAGGATGGTGATGACGAAGAAGACGGGCGAGATGGCGGGGGCCGCCCCGGCGCGAGCCCGGGCGAACCGGGAGCGCGTCGTCACCCCGGCCCCTTCGACGTCCTCGGTGGAGACCTCGACGGCGGCGGCCGTCGCGTCTTCGGCGTCCTGGAAGCGGAGCGGGGCCGCCTCCTCCGGTTCCTCCTCCTCCTCGACTCCGACGGGCTGCGTGGCCGCCGACGCCATCTCCCCGGGCTCGATCTCCTGGGTGGCCATCTCGGTGGCCTCGTCTTCCTCCGAGAGGAGCGACGGAGCCTCCGCCTCCTGGGTCTCCTCGAGGATGCTCGTCTCGTCCTCACCGGAGAGGGTGGGGACGACGGTCTGGGCGGTGTCGTCGACCATGTCCTCGTCGGAGACTTCGATGGTGGGGACGACGGTCTGTGCGGTATCGCCGCCTTCCTCGCCGCCGGTGGTATCGTCGAGTCCGAGGAAGTCGGTCGATTCGCCCTCGCCGATTCCGGTGAGGAGCTCGGTCTCGCCGGTCTCGTCATCTTCGGGCGGGGTGATCTCTTCGCCGGGGGCGGGGCCCTCTTCGGCGCGGGCCCGGACGTCCTCCTCGGAGAGGGTGGGGGCGCCGTCGCCGATGTCCTCGGGTTCGATGGTCAACTCGCCGGGCTGGACCTCGCGGCTCTTCTTCAGGTCGAGCACGTCGGTCCGGCGGAACCTGAGGACATCCTCCTCGCGGAACGCGCGGATTTCGCCCTGGGCGACCAGCGAGCGGAGCTCGTGCGTCGCCATCTGGAGTTCAGCCAGTGCCTCGTCAAAGCTCAGGAATTCGCCACCCATTGTCTTTCACCTCGCAATCTGGACCGCGCTTGCAGACGGGACGGCCGTTAGTCGCGGCTGAGGCGCTCGTACGCCTGTTTCAGTTGAGCGGGCGTCGCGATGTCGTCGTACATATTCGGGTCGGTGGGGAACGGCCGCAATTGAGAGTAGAGCACGTCCCATTTCATGTGTCGCCCCGCCAGGAACTCGAAATGGCCGGTGAACAGCCGGGTGCTCCGCGACCGCTTCCCGCGATGATACGCATAGACCAGCAGGACCTCGCGCTTGGCGTTGATCACGTAGATCAGCCCCTCGCCCTGCCGCAGGGTGGAAGCGACCATGAGCCAGTCATCCGCTTCGGAGCCGCCGCCGCCCTGGGCGCGGGCCTCGGTGACCTCGCTGCTCATCCACGACGTGATCACGACGCACACCGCCATGAGCAACAGAACGAGAGCCGTCTTCAACAGAGTCTCCAGCTTCATCTCGACGTCCTCCTTTTTTCGGCCACCGGACCCACCAAATTATAGCGCACTCCGCAGCAGCCGCAAGGGCTTTCGGCAATTTCTATTGCGGGCCGCGCCGGGCCGGTCGGCCGTCAACTGCCCTTCTTTTTCCTGCTCTTCGCTCGCCGGTCCTCCTCCTCCATCATTTTGAAGACAGCGGCCTTCACCTCGGCGGGGGTGAGCACGCCGTGCCTTTTCACCCTGGGGAAGGGGTCGCGGGCGGCGAACTCGAGGTCCCACTTGATGTGTCGCCCGGCGAGGAACTCGAGGTCGGCGTCGAAGCGCCGCTGGCTCCCCTGGCCCCAGTGTCCCCGATGATAGGCGTAGACGAGCAGCACGTCGCGCCGGGCGTTGAACATGTAGAGCAGCCCCTGCCCCTGCCGGAGGGTCGAGGCGAGCATCATCCAGTCGTCGGTGGGGCTCGCCCCGCCGCCGCCCTGCGCCCGCGCCGGGTTCCGTTCGCTCACCACGTACGAGGTGATCGTCACGGCCAGGCTGACGACCAGCAGTACCAGCATCCCCTTCAAAAACGCCTGCGCATTCATGACCGCCCTCCTTCCTCCAAGAAACGGGAAAGACTCCACGCAACGTCCTGCACCCTGTCGAACGAGCGCCGCGCCATTCGGTTCGCCCGGTTACATGAATGTACACGGCGTCCGCGGCTAGGCTGTGTCTGACAACTCATTCGCTGGCAGTCCGGCGCCCTGTGGCAGGCAAGAATGCCTGCCCCACCGGCAAGAATGCCTGCCCCACCGGCAACAATCAACCCACTCGGTGGGGCGGACATTTGTGTCTGCCCGGTTGTCAGACAAAGCCTAGTCGGCGGATTTTCGCGCGGCCGCTCGGCCGGCCGTCATCTCTTCGTGCATGGCCCGCGCGGCCTGGAGCCCGGCCCCCATGGCGAGGATGACGGTGGCGGCGCCGGTCACGATGTCGCCGCCGGCGTAGACCCCCTTCCGCGACGTGGCCCCGGTCTCGGGGTCGGTGACGATGTGGCCGCGTTCGTTCACCTCGAGCCCCGGGGTGGCGGCGGGCAGCAGGGGGTTTGCCTTATTGCCGATGGCGATGACGACGATGTCCGCGTCGACCGTGAACTCGGACCCCTCGATGGGGAGCGGGCGGCGCCGGCCGCTGTCGTCCGGCTCGCCCAGTTTCATCCGGATACACTCGACCGCGGCCACCCGGTAGCGGTGGTCGGGGAGGATGCGGACCGGGTTGGTGAGCAGCTCGAAGAGGACACCCTCCTCTTCGGCGTGATCGACCTCCTCGCTGCGGGCGGGCATTTCGACCCGCGACCGGCGGTAGACGAGGCGAACCTCGTCGGCGCCCATGCGGACCGCGGTGCGGGCGGAATCCATGGCGACGTTCCCGCCGCCGACCACCACGACGCGCCGCCCCCGGCCCAGCGGCGTGTCGTATTCCTTCCGATACGCCTTCATCAGGTTCGCCCGGGTGAGATACTCGTTGGCGGAGTAGACGAACAGCGCGTTCTCGCCGGGGATGCCCAGGAACGAGGGGAGGCCGGCTCCGATCCCGATAAAGACCGTCTCGTACCCCTGCTCGAACAGCTCGTCGACCGTGATCGTGCGGCCCACGACGGCGTTGGTGCGGACCTCGACGCCCAGACTCTTCACGTACTCGATCTCGCGCTCGACAATGGCCTTGGGGAGGCGGAACTCGGGGATGCCGTAGACGAGCACGCCGCCCGGCTTGTGGAACGCCTCGAAGATGACCACCTGGTGGCCGCGCCGGGCGAGTTCGGCCGCGACGGTCAGCCCGCTGGGCCCGGACCCGATCACCGCGGCCCGGTGCCCGGTCGGCGGCGCCGTCTCCACCTCGGCCGTCAGCCCGTGGTCCGCCTCCCAGTCGGCGGCGAACCGCTCCAGCCGGCCGATGGCGACCGGCTCGCCCCTCCGGCCCAGCGTGCACACCTTCTCGCACTGGACCTCCTGGGGGCAGACGCGCCCGCAGACGGCCGGCAGCGAGTTCGCCTCCTTCAGGATCTCGATCGCCCCGGCCATGTCCCGCTCGCGGATGCGCGTGATGAACCCGGGGATGTCGATCTCCACCGGGCAGCCAGCCACGCACGGCATGTTCTTGCAGTTGACGCAGCGCGACGCCTCAAGGACCGCCGTCTCCTCGTCATAGCCGAGCGCGACTTCGTCGAAGTTCCGGGTGCGCTCGTCCGGAGGCTGCTCCCGCATCTTCTGCCGGGGGACTTTTTTCTTCGCCACGACTCCTCGTCGCTCCTTTCCGTTCTTGAATGCCCTATCCTGATTGTAACCGAAACAGAGGAGAGCGCCAGCAGAAGCGCGGAGGTCGGAGGGGCGGGGTGCGTCAACGGATTATGGTTATCGCATCAGGGGACACGTACCGATCCGCTTCCGCTCTGACGGAAGCGGCTTGCAGCCTTCCCGCCTCGCGCGGGCTACGGCCTGCC
>JAWODX010000066.1:0-3058 GCA_046483085.1 Planctomycetota bacterium | reverse complement strand
TACTTCTCGGCGAGGTCGAGGTACCGGTCGACGAGCCGGAAGTCCGGCCTGTGCCCGCCGCCGGGCTGCTTGACGTAACGCAGGATCGACTCGCTGTTCCCGAAGTGCGTCCGGGTGATCAGCGGCAGGTACACCGTGTCGTTGCCGATCTGGCCGAGCAGCTCAAACGAGGTCTCCATCCACTTCCAGTGCGCGTCGGACCATTGCGGGACGCCGAACTTCATGGCCACCGACTCGGGCGACTGGATGAAGTCCATGAACGTGACGAAGTCGCGCGGGTCGGGCAGCGTCCAGTCGTACACGGTCAGTTTCACGGGGACCGAGACAGGGTCCTGCGCCCGGAGGTTGATGCCGCGAATGCCGATCTTGTAATTGATCGTGATCGTGCCGGTATAGACGCCGGGCGTCGCGTGGCGCGGGACGCGGACCTTGAGATAGACGGGCTGCACGGCGCCGCCGCCGTGCTCTCGGGACGGTTCGAACTTCTTCGGCGGATCGCGGAACAGGGTGACGAATTCGGCCGACTTCCCCCACGCGTAGGACTCGCCGTCCGACTGCGGATAGAAGACCTCGATCTGCGACGCGGGGATGCTCGCCTCCTTCGACTTCAGTTCGCTCGCCGTCGCCTTGAACTCCTCGACCGTCTCGGTGATGCCGAACGCGACATGCCCGCCGAACCAACCGTTCCGACATCCGACGATCCGAATCGGATAGAGTTCCTCGCACGGGTTCCCGTAGTCGTGCCGACGGATGCGCTGGACGATGCGGCTGTTCCAGAGCTGGAGCCCCTCAGGCCGCCTGACATTGCGGGCGTAGCTCGACTTGGGAGTCACGTCTTTCGTTGTGATTACCCGGACGTCGCGAATGGCCGCGTGCGGCCACGGGCCGGGCTCTCCGCGGAAGTTTGTGGACTGGTACTTCCCCGTGATCATCCGCCAATTCGTCGCCGTGCGGTGCACCTCGATCCCCACCACGTTCAGGCCCTTGCGGAGGCGGACGGGCGGGATCTCGACCTCAACACTGCGGACCCGGTGGAGCTCCAGGTGGTCCCGCATCTTCTTCCTGTCATAGATGTGGATCAGGTGCCCCGACGGCTTGATGTACGCCCACTTCTTGTACGGTGTCGCCAGCGTATCCGCCGTGATCCTGCCCTTCGGCAGGTGCTTGCGGGCCAGCTCCTTCCCGTTGACGTGAACGACCACGCCGCCGTGGTAGACGACGATCACCCGCAGGCCCTTGCAGGCCTGGGGAGCCTTCACCACGAACTTGCCGCGCGAGTAGATGACCGATATCGCGGCGGAGTTGCCCGCGGACCAGACCGTCCTCCGGAACGGCCACCCCGGGACCACCCGCCCGCGCACCCCCGCCCAGCCGGAGTCGTCGAAGTCGGGCTCCGCCCAGCCTTTGGGCGCGGGATCCGTGCCATAGATCGGCAGGGGCTTGCAGTCTTCGAGCTTCCGATGCCGCGTGGGCCGTTGGACCAACGGGCTGACCTTGCCCTTCTCATCGATCAGCTCGACGGACTTCCACCGCGTGAAGACCCGCCAGTAACTCGACTTCGCGTCCAGGATCGCCTCGCCCGGCGCGCGCTTCACCTTCTCCGGCTCGTCCGCGCTGGTCACGACCGTCTTCGGCGTCAGCCCCCAGCCCGAGTGCAGGGTCGCCCGCTTCACGTGGGCATGCGCCCAGATCGGATATTTCACGAAATGATCGACCGGCCTCTGGTCGAGCACCTTCCGAACCGGCGCCCGGTACACCCCCATGGCGACGACGTTGATCCCTTGCTTCACCATCTTCGGCGCCACGCGGACCCGGGTCTTCCGGAGCCGGACGGCCTCGCAGGTGTCGAACTCGGACTTGATGTACGCCCCCATCGGGTACTCGTCGGCGCGGGTGTCGAAGTCGAGCTCGCCGCGCGGCAGGTGCTTCCGGGCGATCTCCTCGCCGTTGATGTAGACCACCACGCCGCCGTGGTACTCGAGGTCGATCACCAGGTCCTTGATCGCCGTCGCGTCCTTGACCAGGAATTTCCCGCGCAGGCCGATGAACGCCAGCTCGGTCGGATTCCCCGCCCCGTAAATGGTCGTGCGCCGCTTCCGCCTCTCCCATCGGTTGGAACACCTTGTAGTACTCGAACGCGCCGTTCTCGATCGTCATAATGACGGCAGACTTGCCGATGGGGTTGTGGGTCTCCGGGTCGATGCTGATGTTGCCCGTGAACCCCGGCACCGGGTCTATCTGCTCCAGGGCGTCTCGGATGGCTGTGGGATCGGCCGAGCCAGCCTTCTCAATGGCGGCCACCAACACCCTCACGGCGTCGTGGGTCATGATGGCGTTGACCTGGATGTCTTTGCCGAACTCCTCTTCGTAGGCGGCGCGGTACTCCTGGACGTTCTCGGCGTTGACGTTCGTGTGATCCACGAAGTAGCAGCCCTCGACGGCCGAGGCGGCCATCTCCAGCAGGGTGGGCGAGGGCCAGCCGTCGCCGCCGATGAAGGGAACGGTGATGCCCAGGTCGCGGGCCTGCTTGGCGGCCAGAGCCACCTCCTTGGCCAGGAAGGGCATGATGATCACGTCTGGCTCGGCGTTCTTGATCGATGTGAGCTGAGCGCGGAACTCGACGTCACCGGTCTTGAAGGCCTCGTCGGCTACCAGCTCGCCACCCAGCTCCTCCCATCGCTGCACGAAGAAGTCGCGCAGACCGACGGAGTAGTCGGAGCTGATCTCATAGAGCACGGCGGCCTTCTGGGCCTCCAGGTCGCTGAAGGCGAAATCAGCCATGACGGCCCCCTGATAGGGGTCGGTGAAGCAGACCCGGAAGGTGTACTCCATCAGCACGCCTTCCTCCGGCTGGGTCACGCGAGGGTTGGTGGCGTAGGTGCTGATGACGGGGACCTGATTCTCCTCGGCGATGGGCGCCACGGCGATGTTCGACCCGCTGCTGTTGGTGCCGATGACGGTCACCACATCATCCTCGGTGATCAGGCGTTTGACAGACAAGCGTTACGGGTTTGTAGCCGAATACAAATTCAAAGGAAGAACATTCATCCTGTTAAAG
>JAWODX010000021.1:0-4933 GCA_046483085.1 Planctomycetota bacterium | reverse complement strand
GTATCCTCACGGACGTGGGCGAACGGATGATCGAGACGTTCTGGCCGCCCTCTTCTTCGCCTGGATCATCCTGCTCGCCATCGGCGGCGGGGCGACCGCGCTCCTCTCCGACCACGGCCCGATCGAGTCGGCCAGCGGCATGTTCAGCGCCCTCGGCAACATCGGCCCGTGTTACATCTCCGTGCGGGGAGTGACCGAGCTGCACCCGGTGATCAAGCTGACGTACATCCTGGGGATGCTGGCCGGACGCCTCGAGATCCTCCCCGTCCTCCTCCTCTTCAGCCGCCGCACGTGGCGGTGAATCGCGCGCGAGGATTGAGCCGCCCCGCGGAGTGCGCTATACTTGGCCTATCCGACTCCGATTCAGCAGGCCGCCCATGGCACGAAATCCCGAAACGAAACCGCTCCCGTTCACGGACACCCGGGACGAGATCGGGGGCGTGCGGGGGATCGCGAACGGGGACAAGAACAAGCTTTTCGCGCAGGATCGCGCCGCCCACGACTGGTATCGCTTCGTCCTGTCGTTCCCGCCCCAGCTTGTGCGCGAATACATGAATCGCCTTGACGTGGACACTTCCGCGACGGTGCTGGATCCCTTCTGTGGCACCGGCACGACCCTCGTGGAGTGCAAGAAGCAGGGCGTGAAGAGCGTTGGCTTTGAGGCGCACCCGATGGCGGCGTTCGCCAGCCGGGTCAAGACGAACTGGGCGGTCGATCCCGACGCGATTTCCGATTTCGCTTCCCGGGTCGCTCGAGCGGCGGAGCGACAAGTGGCGAAGGAGGGGACCGAGCTCCGGCGTCTCCCGCCGGGAGTGCAAAAACTCCTCCTGAAGGGGTCGATCAGCCCGCGTCCGCTCCACAAGACCCGGGTGCTGCTCGAAACCATTCGCAACCAGGGTGAGACCCCCTGCACCGATCACGCGCTCCTCGCGGTGGCGAACGCTCTGGTCAACGACATCGGCAACCTGCACTTCGGGCCGGAAGTCGGCGTCCGGGGCGACAAGGAAGACGCCCCCGTCATTGCCTGCTGGAAGCGGAACGTGGGCGATATGGTCACGGACCTGCGGAAGCTGCAGGACAAGAGGGAGACCCCCGCGCGAGCGTGGTGCCACGATTCCAGACAGGGCACGGGTGCGCTGGATGCAGGTCCCGTCGATGCGGTGATTACCTCTCCGCCGTATCCGAACGAAAAGGACTACACCCGGACAACCCGGCTGGAAACCGTCCTCCTCGGGTTCGTGAGCAGTCGCAAGGAACTTCGCTCGCTGAAGCAGAACCTCCTCCGCTCGAACACGCGCAACGTCTACAAGGACGATGACGACGATCGATGGATCGATTCGTTCCCACGCGTTCAGGAGCTGGCGGAGAGGATCGAAGCTCGGCGGAACAGGATGGGGAAGACGAGCGGGTTCGAGCGTCAATATCACCGCGTGGTCCGGCTGTATTTCGGCGGGATGGCCCGCCATTTCGCGGAATTGCGCCCGCTGCTTCGGCCCGGCGCGCGGCTCGCATATGTGGTCGGCGACCAAGCCTCGTTCCTCCGCGTGATGATCCGGACCGGCCAGATTCTCGCGGAAATCGCCGAGTCGCTCGGCTACCAGGTCGAGGACATCGACCTCTTTCGCACCCGCCTGGCGACGGCCACCAAGGAGCAGCTTCGAGAGGAGATCCTTCTGCTCCGCTGGCCCGGCTAGATCGGGACCGAGGGAGAACCGCCGTGGCAAAGAAACAGGCCGACTATGACGCGATCATCGCTCGGGTGTTCGAGCGCTGGCATTCCAGGCGACGGGAGGCCTTTGAATTTTCCCGTGATGACCTGGCGATCGCCGCCTGCCGCCTGACGGAGTCCGGCCGATGACACCCAGGGACATCTTCCTGGCGGCTGTGGAGCGGAAGCCCACGCCGCGGCCGGCGGTCGGCAACGCGGTCTCGTCGGTCACCGTCGACCTGATGGACGAGGCGGGCGCCTTCTTCCCCGACGTCCACCACGACGCGGAGAAGATGGCCAGGCTGGCCGCCGCGGTACACACGGTCATCGGCCACGACAACGTCATGCCGCTCTTCAGCGTCTGGCACGAGTCGTCCGCGCTCGGCTGCCGGGTCGACTGGGGCGAGCGGGGCCGGATGCCCGACTGCTCGACGCCGCTCTGCGCGGTGGGCGACGAGATCCCCATCCCGGCCGACCTGCTCGACCGGCCGGGCTGCGCCGTCCCGCTCGATGCGATCCGCCGACTGCGCGACCGGTTCGGCGACGAGGTCGCCGTCGTCGGCAAGGTCTTCGGCCCCTGGACCCTCGGCTACCACGTCTTCGGCGTCGAGAACTTCCTGATCGCCACGATGCTGGACCCCGACGCCGTGCACCGGGCGATGGACCGCCTGATGACCGTGACCGTCCGGTTCGGCCGGGCTCAGATCGAGGCCGGCGCCGACGCGCTCTGCCTCGCCGATCACCTGACCCGCGACCTCTGCCGCCCCGAGTACTACCGCGACTTCCTCATGGACCGCCACCGGCTGCTCGACGAACGGCTTGACTGCCCCATCATCCTCCATATCTGCGGCGACACGGCCGACCGCATCGGCTACATCCGCCGGACCGGCCTCGACTGCTTCCACTTCGACTCGAAGGTCCCCACGCCGACCGCGCGCGAGCTGGCCGGCGAGGAGCTCGCCCTGATGGGCGGAACCAGCAATTTCACCGTCGTCCGCGAAGGGACGCCGGAGACCATCGTCGCCGACGCGCGCGAGAAGATCGACAACCACATCGACATCGTCGGCCCCGAGTGCGCGGTCCCGCTCGACGCGCCCTGGCGGAACATGAAGCTCCACGCGGACACCGCCAAGGCGGGCTGACCTGGCCATTTGCGTCCTCTGCATCAGAGACAAGGGACTGTAGCCGAGGTCCATGACCTCGGCCTTTTCCGGCCTCACGGAGGCCGGCCACAGTCGGGACAGCGCGAGATCAACATACAACGCAAGTGGCTCGACCCGCGCATCGGTTGACACCCCGGAACCGCGGCCATAGAATCCGCCAACACATCCCGGCTCTGCGATGAGAGGAGAGACGCCATGCCGAAGGTGACGTTGATGGGGGCGGGCAGCGGGTTCACCCCCCGGCTCTTCTGCGACATCATGCAAATCCCCGATGTCGACGGCGGGACCATCGGCCTGGTGGATCTCGACCGGGAGCGGCTCCGCCTGAGCGCCGGGGTCCTCAAGATCATCGCCGAGAAACTGGGCAAGGCCGACGCCTGGACCGTCGAGGCGTCGACCGACCGAACGAAGGTCCTCCCCGGCACCGACTACCTGATCAACTGCATCGAGGTCTCGGGCACCAAGACGGTCCGGCACGACTATCGCATCGCGAAGAAGTTCGGCGTCGACCAGTGCATCGGCGACACGACGGGCCCCGGCGGGATCATGAAGGCGTTCCGGACCATCCCGCCGTGGCTGGAGATCGTGCGCGACGCCGAGGAACTCTGCCCCGACGCGCTCATCCTCAACTACACGAACCCCATGTCCATGATGAGCTTCGCCACGGTGCGGTCGACCGACATGCCGTACGTCGGCCTGTGCCACTCGGTCCAGGGCACGTCGAAGGCGCTGGCCCGGTACGCCCGCGTCCCCTACCAGGAGATGAAGTGGCGGTGCGGCGGCATCAACCACATGGCCTGGTTCACCCGGCTCGAACACGACGGAAAAGACCTGTACCCCGTGCTCCGCGAGAAGCTGAAGCGTCGGGCGCAGCTCAACAAGAAGCCGCTCAGGAAACACGACCCCGTCCGCTTCGACCTGATGCTCCACTTCGGCTATTTCAACACCGAGTCGAGCGGCCACATGTCCGAATACGTCCCCTACTATCGGAAGCGGGAGGACCTGATCGACAAGTACTGCGGCGACCGGTACAAGGGCGGGCGCGGCTTCTATGCACGCGAATGGCCGAAGTGGCGCCGGGCGACCGACCGGGAGCGGCAGAAGATCATCGACGGGGACGCGGAGCCGCGCATCTCGCGCAGCCACGAATACGCCTCCCGAATCATCGCGGCCCACCTGAAGAACCAGCCGGACGTGATCCACGGCAGCGTCGAGAACCGGGGGCTGATCGACAACCTGCCCACCGAGGGGGTGGTGGAGGTCGAGGTCCTCGTCGACCACACCGGCTATCACCCCTGCCGGTTCGGTCCGCTGCCGCCGCAGGTGGCCGCGCTCTGCGACTCGAACATGCGGTCGTTCGAGTGCGCGGTCAAGTCGATCCTGGAAAGAGACGCGGACCTGGCGCTGCACGCGCTGCTGCTCGACCCGCTGACCGCGGCCGTCTGCTGCCCGGCCGAGATCAAGCGGATGTTCCTCCAGTTGCTCCGGGCCGAAAAGGACTACATGCCGAAGTACCTGCAGAAGCTCGTCGCGAAGTGAGCGGGCATTGCCGCGGGGCTTGCAAGCTATCTCAATAACCGGTGGGGCAGGCATTCTTGCCTGCCAGGCGGCGGACAGGAATGTCCGCCCCACCTTTTGAGATAGTCTCTCGGTGGGTGAGCGCGCGTCAGGTCCGGCGTCGTCGGAGCGCCAGCAGGCCCAGCCCGAGCAGCCCGAGCGCGGCCGGCTCGGGGACGAGATCGCGTCCCGTGCCGGCCTCGTCGGTGTCGGCGCGGAACACGAGCATGTCGCCGACGTCGAACGAGCTGCTGAACTCGATGGCGAGGGTCCGGAAGACGTCGCCGACGGGTGTCCCGCCGCCCACGACCGCCGGCCCGCTGTAAGCGACGGTCACGTCCCAGGCGCCGCTGTTCCCCGCGGGGAGCGTCGGATTCCCGAAGTTGAACGTGATGCCGGCCCCCGAATCGAACGTGCCCGGGCTCGGGTCGGTCTTGTCCCAGACCGCGCCGCCGGGCAGCAGGTCGATGGCCAGCCGGTCGAGCCCCCAGCTCCCGGCGCCCTG
>JAWODX010000649.1:0-27642 GCA_046483085.1 Planctomycetota bacterium | reverse complement strand
CGGAGATCGATGTTTTTGTTGAAATCATACGGGACGAACTGACTCCAAACACATTTGCTGAATTATACCCTTTCTACAACTGGCTTATCCGGCTGGTACTCGCGCTCCTGGAGCACGCGGAGCAGTTTGACCTGGGAGGCGGCGGAGATGTCGCCGACCTCGTCGAGGAAGAGGGTGCCGCCCTCGGCGAGTGCGATCCGGCCGGGCTTGTCGGTCCGCGCGTCGGTGAACGCGCCGGCCCGGTATCCGAAGAGCTCGGACTCGAGCAGGGTGTCGGGCAGGGCGGCGGTGTTGACGACGACGAGCGGCCCGTCGCTCCGCGGGCTCGTGTTGTGGATGGCGCGGGCGAGCAGCTCCTTGCCCGAGCCGCTCGGGCCCTGGATGAGCACGGTGCTCTCGCTGGCGGCGACGTCGGGCACGATGTCGAAGATCCGCTGCATCTCGTGGTTCCGGCTGATCATGTCCTGGCAGGAGTGCCGCCCCTCGAGCTCCTTGCGAAGCTCCTCGACGACCGACAGGTCGCGGAACGTCTCCACCCCGCCGATCACCTCGCCGTCCTCGTTCCGGAGCAGCGCGGTGCTGATGCTGATGGGGATGCGGCGGCCGTCGGTCGTCACGATGTAGACCGACTTGTTGATGACCGGCGTCCCGGTCTCCATCGTCTGGCGGAGGGCGCAGGCCGACTCGCAGATGTTGGCGTGCAGCACCTCGCGGCAGAGCCGGCCGATCGCCTCCTCGCGCGGCACGCCGGTGATCTCCTCGGCGGCCCGGTTGAACGACGTGACCCGCCAGTCCTTGTCGACGGTGAACACGCCGTCGGCGATGCTGTCGAGGATGACGTCGAACCGTTCCTCGCGGCCATCGTCCGGCATAACCACCTCCGCGTGATTGTACACCGTTTCCCCTGGCCGCGCCAAGGGCGGCGCGTGCGAGGAGGCATTTGCGATGTCCAGTATGATCAAGCTGGCGTGACTGTAGCCGGCCTCCATGAGGCCGGAGAAGGGCCGAGGTCATGGACCTCGGCTACAATTTGTGATCGCACCAGGGGACATGGCAAATGCCTCGTGCGAGGGAGCGCGAGACAGGGGGGAGCGGGGAAAGCGGCGGCTTTTTGTGTTGCCCGGCGGCGGGAGAAGCCGATACTCACCCGTCAGCCGTTCGCGACCCACGGGCCGGGACCGCCTCGGCCCACCTGGCCCGCGGTTGATTCCGCGCGGGCTATGCGCTAGAACATGCGGCGAACACGACTCGAGAACTGGAGGAACGCGAATGCAGTGGGAGCATCTGACGGGGCCGGAATTCGAAGAGGCGATGCGGCAGTCGGAGCGCGTCTGCCTGCTGGCGGCGGGCTGCGTCGAGAAGCACGGCCCGCACCTGCCGCTGGGGACGGATTTTCTGAACGGGCACAAGGTCTGCTGCCTGGCGGCCGAGAAGGAGCCGGCGGTCGTCTTCCCCCCCTACTACTTCGGCCAGATCCACGAGGGCCGCCCGTTCCCCGGCACCGTCGCCATCAGCCCCCGGCTCACCGTCGAACTCCTGCTCGAAGTCTTCGACGAGATCGGCCGCAACGGATTCCACAAGATCATCATCTATAACGCCCACGGCGGCAACACCCACCTGCTCAACTACGTCATCCAGGCCTGCCTCGCCCGCCGAAAACCCTACGCCGTCTACCTGCCCGACCGGCTCCACACCGACGAGCAGCGGCAGGCCTGGAACGCGCTCCTCGAGACGAAAATCCACGCCCACGCCTGTGAGTGCGAGACGAGCATCAGCCTCGCCAACCATCCGCACCTGGTGAAGATGGACGCCCTGGGCGACCGGAAGGCGGACCCGCTCGGCCGGTTCGACCACCTCCCCCCGGGCCGGATCACCGCCCGATGGTACTCGGACTACCCCGAGCATTACGCCGGCGACGCCCGCCCCGCCAGCGCGGAGAAGGGCGAGAAGCTCCGCGCCATCATCGTCGACGCCCTCGCCGACTACGTCCGCAAGGTCAAGGAAGATGACGACGTCCCCACCCTCCTCGCCGAGTTCTACGACCGCTGCGAGGAAGTGGGAAAGTAGGCAGCGGCGCTGGATGGATGCAGCCGGCTTGACGGGCTTCGCGGCAGACAGAGACGTCTGGCCCGCTCTTCTGTCAGAGATCCCGGGACTGCGCGGCTGAACGGTCGGAATGGAGCGAACGGACGTCGTGGACAGCGGCCTCGGCCCGGCACGCAGCCTCATCAGTCCGTGTTGCCCATCATGTCCACACACTCCCCGGGCTGAGCGATCACTTCTCGTCGAGATGCCGGGCGAGCACCCGGCCGGCATTGTCCGTCACGGTACCGATCGCGACGAGCGGGGCCTCCCCCGGCCGGAGGATCGCGCACGCGCCGTCGAGCCGCAGGCCGCGTGAGAGCGGGACGGGCTTTTCGCCAGCGAGTCGGACCGCGACCTCGAATATCTTGTCGCCGGCGCCGCCGGAGGTGAGCTTCACGCGGAGGCGCATGGCGCCGCCCGGCGCGGCGAGCACTTCAACCGTCGGGTCGGGCACCGGGCCCTTCGCCGGGACGATCACCCAGGCGAACGTGGCGGCGCCGTCGACCTTCGCCCGGTACACCGCGGTCGGGCTCGCGCGCTTTACATTGTACTCCGGCGAATACCAGCCCTGGATCGTGGGCTTCGTCCGGCCCTGGACGATCTCGAGCGTCCAGTCCGGTGAGCCGACGGGGACGATCCGGGCGTTCCCCTTCTTCGCGTCGGTCGACGCGATGGACAGCCCGTCCGCCGCCACCGTGCACTCGGGATGGAAGTGCCAGAGCGCGCCGATCCGCCTCGGCCGGTCGGTCTCGATCCGGTCGACGACGACCCAGCACGCCCCGCGCAGATAGACGACGGCGCGGATGTGCCGCGCCTCGCCGGCGACGCCCTCGTAGCCGTCGGCGAACGAGCCGCGCACGAAGTCGAACGCCGGGGCCGTCCGGTAGCTGCCGCGCGTCGGCTTGTCGACGACCCTCGTGCCGCACTTCTGGCCCGCTCCGTCGATGAGGATCGTGTTATGCGAGGCGGACCCCTTGAAGTGTCCCCGCCACCGACCGCCCTTGTACCAGTAGCGCCCGCCGTCAACGAGGAGGTCGCGGCCGAACGCGGCGACCGACAGGTGGAGCCGGTCGTAATGCTGGTGCATCATCCCGGCGGGCCCGACGTCGAAGAACGCCCACTGCGCGTCGGGGCCGAACCCGCTTCGCATCACCGCCTGGCCCGCCCACGGGAAGACGATCGACGGGAGCCGGTCCGGCTTCTTGCCCTGCTCGCCGTTGCTTGCGATGTACCGCCAGTCGGGCCGCTTGTAGTCACGAGCCGCCCGAAGCACCCGCCGCCTGGTGAAATCGCGGTCGGAGTCGTTGTTCAACACGCCGTACCCGTCGGGCCGCATCGACCACGCCAGGTAGCTCCACATGGCTTCGAGCATCCTGTCGTACTCCCTCGGGATCGGCCGCCCGAGCCGCCGGGCGAGCCGGGCGAACGGTTCGAAGTTGCCGAGGGAGACCCAGTGATAGTGGCTGGTCAGCTCCTTCTGGACGCCGTCCGGGTAGACCTGCCGCTCGATCTCCGGGACCATCTTCTCGACGGCGTAATCGAACCACGCGTCCGCCCGCTTGAACTCCGGCCAGCAGGCCGACGCGTTCGCCAGCCCGTACAGCTCCATCACCATGTGGTTGCTGCCACCGGCGTGGTGCTTGCGGACGTACTCGGCCTGTTCGGGGACGCTGCTCAGCATGAGGATGCGCGCGGCGGGGCTGAACGCGTCGGCCGGCTGGAACCCGTAGAAGCCCCGCGGCCAGCTCCCGCGCAGCCGCAGGCCGACCTCGAGCCTGCGCCAGGTCGCGGTGTGCGCGTTGTGGTCCGGCGGCGGGTTCGAGAGCACCCAGTCGCGCACGTGCCGGTCGAAGCATCTCGCATACTCGGGGTTGCCCGTCCGGCGCCAGGCGTGGAGCAGCCGGTAGAAGTACGAGTGGCGGTTCAGCAGCCAGGCCCACTCGCGGTCGTTGTTCGGCCCGCAGTGGTGCCAGTCGAGCCGCCCGCTCTTCTTCCGCGGCTGGCGGGCGGTGACCCGCTGGATGGTGAACGTGTCGTTCAGGATGCGGTCGGCGGCCTTGTCGCGTTTCGTGCCCGGCTTCGGCGGATCGCGGCGCAGCCAGTCGGCCGTGTCGCCCTCGCGGTAGTAGGCGACGAGCGCCCGGCAGGCGGCGGGCCAGTCCTTTTTCTCGACGGCCGCTTTTACCTTCTCGAGCCCGCGGTGCTCAAGCTCAAGCGCGTCGAACAGCGCCTGGACGCGCCCGGGGTGTTCGCGGCAGACCCACTCGCAGGACGTGTCGTCGGCGGCGGGCACGGGATCGGCCGCTCCGAGCAACGTGAGTGCCATCGTGATGGCTCCGAGGATATGAAAACAGGGGTGGGCGGTCCGGCGCGGTGGGTCGATGGCGTCCACGTTGTCCATTCTGTTATCCGGCGGCCGGGTCCTGTTCGGCAGCTCCGGCCCAGTCGCCGCGGAGGATGCAGAGCTCAACACAGGGGCGGGCGGCCTCGGCGAACTCCCGGAGCTCGTCGCGCGAGTACGATTCGACCTCGTTCAGCGCGGGATCGAGGCAGTCGCCCGGCTTGAACTGCTGGAGGATATACTTCCGGGCGCCCGCGATGCTCTCCGCGATCTCGCGGATGTCGCCGCGCCCGTGGAACACCCGGCAGACGGTCGTCCGGAACTCGTACTCGAGGTGGGAGCCCATGATCAGGTCGACCGAGCGGCGGATGGCGTCGAGGTCGGGCGTCGCATTCGTCGCCGCGTCGTAGCGCTCGTCGAACGGCGCCTTGACGTCCATCGAGATCGCGTCGAGCCGCCCGTCGGCGATCAGCCGCTCGATCACCTCGGGCCGGGTGCCGTTCGTGTCGAGCTTGATCAGGGCGCCGTGTGATCGGAACTCGTCGATCATCGCGGGCAGCGCCTCGTGCAGGGTCGGCTCGCCGCCCGAGATCACCACGCCGTCGACCCAGCCGCGCTGGCGGTCGAGCAGCCCGGTGACCGCGTCGATGGGGATCGACTCGAGCGTCCCGTCGTTCATCACCAGGTGCCCGGCGTGGCAGAACGGGCACCGCAGGTTGCAGGTGGGGAGGAACACCTCGCAGGCGACCTTCCCCTCCCAGTCGATCAGCGTGCTTTCCAGGAAACCACGGATCGGGGGGGACGGTTCGCTCACGGCTGTCTTCCACAGGTCACGGGGCCACGGCCCGATTGTATCAGCCGACTCCCCAAAAGCAACCACTTCTCGCACCTGATTCAGCCGCGCGCGGTGTCCCGCAAGCGGAACCCATGCGGGATGGAACTGTTGCTTTTTCGACACGCCAGTAAGTGTCTGTTTTGCAAGGTATTACGGGATTGACGCGAGAGCGGCGTTGATTCTCGGCAACATGGAGCGAGGAGGAGGCGCCCGCCCGCACCGCGCTGGCAACCCCATCCCTCGGCCTGCCAACGGCTTGCGAAAAGACGCGGATTTCCCCATACCGTGGCACGCCGATTGCACCATGGTCAGGAGAGAACCGGAGCAGGCCCGCCACGGTGATTTTTCGCACCGGTGGGCTGCCGGCTCGCTGGATGACGGGCAGACATCGCTCGTCCGGCAATGGTGCCTGCGCCTGATGCAGGCGCGCCGCCGAGGATGTGTGCCCGTGATGCGGCACGATGCCGCGTCGGATAGCGCGCCGAGGCCGGGGCCCGGCGGGCGGCGGCGGTCGTTCGGCTTGTGTCGACTGAGCGCCGGCAGGCCGAGCGCGCATCCGGCTGAAGGTCACGCGGCGGCCGGCGCCGTACCCGGCGGCGAGCGGGCGGAATGGTTCGAGAAAGCCCCGGCGGGCGCTGTGTCCGTCGGCGGCCCGACGCGAATCACGTGCCGGGCGGGGTGTCCGGCGCGATCGGAAGCAAGGGAAGGAGTGACTTATGGCACCCGGAAAAACGTGCAGCCACGAGCGGGCGCGGTTCCACTCCGTGCAGCGGCTCGGGAGTCTGCCGCCCGTCGAACTGTGGCAATGCCCTGATTGCCACAGCACGGTCTCCGCAGAGACCATCGAGCGGGCCAGGCATCAGGCCGCCGCATAGCGAGGGCGGGATCGTAACCCAGGCGAGGCGGCTTCGGACGACGTGTGCCGCGTTGGCATCGACCGCCGGCGCGGACGTCGGGGCGGCTGCCGCGGCCGGAGGGGCGCGGTCTCCCTTGCGGGAGACCCGGGCGTCCTGTCCGCCGGCGCGAGCGAGGTCCGGTCATTGCGCGTCACGTGTGTGCGTGCCGACGCCGACGTCGATCGGGCCAGCCCATTCGACGGATGTCTTGACCAGGCAGAATGTGGAGGCAATGACGAAGACACGTTGGCAGTTTGGAGACAGAGAAAGGATGTGCGCGGCGAGGGAACGGTTTCGGTGTGGCAGGGATGCAGCGTCGTCTCCGAAAGGCCACGAGCCTTTCGGACGGGAACGGAGGTTCTGTTGAACGGAAGGAGACTTGCAATGAGACACATGTTTGTCATGGCGGTTGTGTGGTGCATGGCGGTCCTGCCGATGGCTCCGGTCGAGGCCGGCGCGGTGTACTGGGAGGACGGCGACGGCGGGTCGGGCACGATCGCGGGTGCGACGTGGAACGACATCCAGACCGCGATCAACAGCGCCCAGGGGAACGCGGCCACCCCCGGCGCGGTCAAGCTCAGCGGCGACTATCAGCGCACGTCGACGAACGACACGACGCTCACGATCTCGACCGGCAACATCGGGGTCAGCGGCGGCTGGGACAGCACGTCCACCACCCAGTCCGGGAAATCCACGCTCGACGTCAACGCCCGGAATGACGGGCTGAACGACGCGAAACGGGTCATGCACGTCACCGGCGCGCCCGACGTGGGACTGAGCGACCTGGTCCTGACCAAGGGAAGCGGCAATGACAACGGCGGCGGCCTTCGGCTCGACGGCGCTTCCCACCGCTTCACTATGGAGCACGTGCGCGTGACGGCCAATGAAGCAGCTCACGACTTCACTACGGCGGGCGGCGGCATCTACATCGCCGGCGACAGCAGCGACCGAATGCAGGACCTGCGGATCACCAGCTGCGAGATCGATCACAACTATTCGGCCAGCGCCGGCTACGGCGGCGGCATGTACGTCCAGTACGCCGGGACCGCCGATCACCCCGCCATCGTCGAGAACACCGAGATCAGCTACAACCGCGTCCATCCGAAGTACAACAAGCACAGCGAAGGCGGCGGCATCTACGTCAACGAGGAGAACCGCATGCTCCTGGCCAACTGTCGGCTGACGAACAACCAGGGGAACACGGGCTCGGCGATCCGGTTCGGCGGCTGGCAGAATAAGCCCGAGGTCGTCGTCTTCGGCTCGCTCGTCACCGGCAACGAGGGGTACGGCGGCGGGGCCGCGCCGACTGTCTACGGGCAGGCCTGGGTCGGCTCGGCGTTTGTCACCCTGGCGAACACGACCATCGCCGATAACGACGGCGGCCAGGTCTACACGAGCGTCCAGAAGTACGGGGCCAGCGTCCAGCGGCCCATCCAGCTCGTCAACTCCATCTACTCCGACGACGACGCCGGCCTCCACGTCTACTACAACCGGAAGCCGGCCCACCTGGACATGCAGGCGAGCACGCTCGAGGCCGCCTGGTACAAGTACCGCGACCCCGACGGCAACACCTACACTGTCACCGGCCTCCTGAACGCGCTCGGGACGCAGGACACCAGCGGCGACTACCGTTTCCACAGCATCGACGCCGCCGGCAACATCACCCAGAACCTCGAGCAGAACATCGAGAGCGCCCCCGGGTTCCTCGGCTCCGGCGACGATCCCTACCAGCTCGACCCGGCGAACCCCTTCTCGGCAAGCAGCGCCGACAACGCCGAGCTCGCCGTGGGCGCGTTCTCCTACGTCGATGTCAACTACAACCAGGCGTACGACCCGCTGCTCGACGTCATCGTCGACGGCACACCGCCCGCCGGCAACCACTTCGTCTACCTGACCGACCTGCTCGGCCAGGACCGCGTGCTCGGCGGCGGGCTCGACCGCGGCGCGTACGAGATGGAGGTGCCCCCCATCCCCGAGCCGGCCGGCCTGTCGCTCGTCGGTCTGGCGCTGCTGGCCCTGAAGCGGCGGAAGCGGTCGTAAGCAACCGTCCGGGGACGCGCGTACCGCTTCCCCGCGGCTGCCGCCGCCGGGACTTCCGGTACCCGTCCCCAGCGGCATCCTCGTTCGTTGTAGCCGGGGCCGCTGGCCCCGGAATCCGACCGGCCCCGGCGGGGCTGGCTACAGTCGGCAGAGCGTGAAATCAACGCCCAACGCAAATGGCTATTCCCCCGGCCTCGGCTTTGCCAGAACGCAGAGCGACCGATACAATACATGGCACTGAACTGCTACCGGTCGGGGCCGGCGTATGAAATGGGTGGGAGCCATCCTGGGCGTCTGCGTGGCGGCCGTCGCTGCGTGGCTCTTCCTCGGGCCGCTGTTCGGCCCGCCCGCGACCACCCCCGAAGAGGCCGGCCCCGTCGCCCCCGGCAGCCCGGCCCCCGCCGATGACGCACCGTCGGTCCTCCTCATCACCCTCGACACGACCCGCGCCGACCGGCTCGGCTGCCATGGATACGCGAAGGCGGAGACCCCGGCACTCGACGCCGCGGCCGCGGCCGGCACCCGCTTCACCCGCGCCTACGCGAACGCGCCGCTCACCCTCCCCTCACACGCCACGATCCTCACCGGCCTGCTCCCGCCCGAGCACGGCCTCCGCGTCAACGGCCGCAACCGCCTCGCCGCCGACATCCCCACCCTCGCCACGCTCCTGTCCGCCGGGGGCTACCGCACCGCCGCCTTCCTCGCCAGCTTCGTCCTCGATAAGCGGTTCGGCCTCGCCCGCGGCTTCCAGGTCTACGACGACCGGATGCAGCCGCCGCCGCAGGCCGACGACCTGTACGCGATGGAGAACCCCGCCGACGTGGTCGCCGACCGCGCCCTCGCCTGGCTGGCGGACCACGCCGACGCGCGCTTCTTCTGCTGGGTCCACTTCTTCGACCCGCACGTCCCCTACGAACCGCCGGAACCGTACCGAACCCGCCTTGCGGACCCCTACGACGGTGAGGTCGCGTTCATGGACCGCCACGTCGGCCGGCTGCTCGACTTCCTGAAGGAGCGCGGTCTCCGAGAGACCACGCTCGTCGTGATCGCCGGCGACCACGGCGAGGCGTTCGGCGAGCACGACGAGTTCCGCCACGGCGAGCTGATCTACAACACGACGATGCACGTCCCGCTCGTCCTCTGCCTGCCCGGCCGGATCGACGCCGGGCGGACCGTGGACGGGCCGGTGACGCTCGCCGACATCCCCCGCACCGTGGCCCGCGTTCTCGGGCTCGATCCGCCGGCCGCGATGGGCGGCCGCGACCTGCTCGCCGGGCCCGACCCCGACCGCGCCTGCTACGGCGAGAGCGAGTTCTGCCTCTTCGAGTACGGCTGGGCACCGCTCTATTCGCTCACCACCGCCCGCTGGAAGTATATCGACTGCCCGGACCCTGAGCTGTATGACCTGGCGAGCGACTTCGCCGAGCGGACGAATCTCTTCGCAACAGAACCGCGCGTCGCGGAGCGCCTGCGCGAACGACTTTCGACTCGGCGTGACGAGATGACCGCCCGACAGGCGCCGTCCGTGAAACAGGACGAGGCCGCGCTCCGCAAGCTGCGCGAGCTCGGCTACCTGAGCTCGACGAGCGGCGTCCGGCGCGACGTCGACCCGGGCGATCGGAAGGACCCGAAGTCGATGATGGACGTCGTCGCCGCCTGCCGGGAGGCCGGCGACCTGACCGGCAAGGCGGCCGCCACGGGGGACAAGGACATCTACCGGCGGGTCGTCCGGATGCTCGAACCGCTCGCCCGCCGCAGCCCGGAGTCGGTCAACGTCCACGACTACCTGGCCGAGAGCTACTGCGCCCTCGGCCTCCTCGACCAGGGCAAGCGGCACCTCGAGGCCGCGCTGGCCATCCACCCCAGCCAGCGGATCTTCGTCCAGAATCTCGGCTCCGTGCTGCTCCGGATGGAGAAGACGAACGAGGCGGTCCGCGTCCTCAAGCACGGATTGCGCCTGCCCCGCGGGCCGCTCGAGCCCAAGACCGAGACCGGCGCCCCGAAGCCGGCCGTCGACATGCACGTGAAGCTGGGCATGGCCTACCGGCGGCTCGGGAAGCGGGACGCGGCCGCCCGCCAGTTCCGGATCGCGATCCGGCTCGATCCGCCGAACGCCGAGGCGCATTCGAAACTGGGCAACCTGCTCAGCCGGGGCGGCGAGTTCGAGGCCGCGATCCCCCACTACGAGGCGGCGCTGAAGAGCGACCCGAAGGACGCCGGCGTCCAGTCGAACCTCGGGGTGGCCCTTGCCCGCCTCGGCCGGCTCGACGACGCGATCGACGCCTACCGGAAGTCGCTCGAGCTCGACTCGTCGAACCCCGACGTCCACATCAACCTGGGGGACGCCCTGCTCGCCGCTGAGCAGGTCGAGCCGGCGCTCGAGACGTACCGGGCGGCGGTCCGCGTCGCCGCCCAAGAGACCGACCGCCCGGCGATGGTGCTCGGGCACGCGCTGATGCGCCTCGGCCGCCACGCCGCCGCGCGGGAGGCGTTCGAGGCGGCGCTGAAGATCCGGAAGTCGGCGGGCGCCTACCACAACATCGGCCTGATCCACGGGCGCGCGGGGCGCCACGAGAAGGCGATCGAGGCCTACCGCAAGGCGCTCGACGTCGATCCGAAAGCCGTGTACGCGAGGAACAACCTCGGCCTGACCCTCTGTGCGATGAAGCGCTGCCGAGAGGCCATTCGAACCTGGAAGGCGGGGCTGGCGCTCACGCCGGAGCACCCGCTGCTTACCTACAACCTGGCCTGGTGGCTGGCGACCTGCCCGGTCGGCGAGCTGCGGAACGCGGACGAGGCGGTCCGGTACGCCGAGCTCACGAAGGCGAAGACCGACGGCGACGACCCGCGGGTGCTGGACGCCCTGGCCGCGGCGTACGCCGAGGCCGGCCGGTTCGAGAAGGCGGTCGAGACCGCGAAGCAGGCGGCCGACAAGGCGCGGGCCGATGACCAGGCGGCCCTGGCCGAGGCCATCGGCGAGCGGCTCGAGCTCTATCGCGCCTCGACGCCGTACCGCGAATCGCCCTGACCAACCTTGATGCCGCGCCGGCCCCGCGCGAAGATGGAGCCCCGACCGGCCCCGGCGACCTGGAGCGGAGGGATCCGATGCAAGGTCCGCATGCCATCGTCCGCTGGCTCTGCCCGCCGCTGCTTGTGCTGATGCTTCCCGGCGTCGGGCTCTCGGCCGACGACCCGTACGCCGGGCTCAGGGTCAAGCGGGCGCCGGTCTTCGAGTTCACGCAGAAGCCGGCGGTCACGCGCGCCGGCGACCGGATCACGATCCGCTTCGCGGTGAAGGCGTTCTGCGACGCGACGGTCGCCATCGAGAACGCCGAGGGGCGGATCGCGCGCCATCTGGCGTCCGGCGTGCTCGGCCGGAACGCCCCGCCGCCGTTCGAGAAGAACGCGAAGCGCCAGACGCTGGTCTGGGACGGCAAGGACGACAAGGGCGTCTACGTCGACGACAAGGCAAGCCACCGGGTCCGCGTGTCGCTCGGGCTGAACGCCCGGTTCGAGCGGACGCTCCTCTGGTCGCCGTACAAGCGGCTCGACTTCGCCGCGCGGGTGACCCCTCCCCTGCTTCGCCCGGCGCCGGAGGGGGTGTACGTGTTCGACGGGGGCGGTGCGGGGCAAGGTGATCTACGAGGACGCCCTGCCGGGGCTCGGCCGCACGGTCAGCCTGGAGATCGATGAGCGCGACGGGCTCTACGCGCTGATGGTCGCCCGGCCGATGTTCGGCGAGACGCCCTACTTCAACAACGTCGCGCTGACCCTTGTCAGGGGGACGCCGAAGCAGACGCGGTTTCTCACCCCGGGAAGCAAGGGCGTGCCGCTCCCGCTCCCGCGCCGGCAATGGCCGGACCGGCCGCCCGACTTCGCCGGCCGGGGGAAGGGCTGGGCGGAGCACGCCGACTGGATCCACGGCGCCTGCGGGATCGAGACGAAGAGCCTGTACGCCATCGACTGCAGTTGCGGGCGGGGGAACTCGCAGGCGGCGCTCGACTACTTCGCGGGGTCGTTCGTCCCGGAGACCGACCACTACAGCATCGTGGCGCTCGACCGCGCCGGGAACGTGATCCTCCGGGCCGGGCAATACGGGAACGTCGACGACGGCGTGCCGATCGTGCGCGACGGCGGCTCGCCGGCCGCCCGGTCCATCGGCGGTGACGAGCTCGCCCTCGTGCATCCGTGCGGGATCGCGGTCCACACCGACCGACGGCTGGTCGTCACCGACGTCGGCAACGCCCGGCTGGTCAGCGTCCGGCTCGGCTACCACGCCACCGAAACGGTGCGCCTGAAGGACGTGCGGGACCGGACGGGGGAGTGACGGCTGCGGTCAGGCCGTGTCGTCCGCGGGATCGGGCACGGTGCCCGCGCCGACGACGTTCCCGGAGCGCGCGATCACGAACGTGCCCAGCCCGGTCTCGCGCGAGAACGGCTCGCAGACCAGCGGCGCGTCCAGCGCCAACGTGACCAGCCCGATCTCCCCGTAGGCGAGGTGCCCGGCCTGCGGGCGAACGGCGTCGGGGCCGCCCGAGTGGAACGCGTTACGAATCGCCCGGACCTCTGCGGGCACCTCCTGGGTGGTGACTCGTGCCTCGACGCTCTCGCCGCGCTGCAGGGGCCGGTCGCCCATCCAGAAGACCCGGCCGGTCAGCGTCTCCGACACGTCCGGCCTGTCCGCAGGATCGCAGACAACCGCGCTGCGCGCCTGCTCCAGGCCCCCCGCGAGCGCGATCCCGACCGACCGGCCGGCGCCCGCGGCGTCGAGCTCGCCGCCCCACACCCGCACGGCATCGACCCGGTCCTCGTCTCCCGCCGGGAGAACGCGCACGTCCTGACCGCGCCGGATCGTGCCCGCCTCGACCCGGCCGAGGTACAGCAAGGCGTCGTTCGTCTCGTACGCGCCCTGCACCGCGAACCGGAGCGGCCGCCCGGTCGGCTCGACGGGAGCCGACACCGCGGCCAGGACGTCGAGCAGCGTCGGGCCGTCGTACCAGGGCATCCGCTCGGGTGGCGCGGCGACGTTCTCGCCGTGCAGCGCCGAGAGCGGCACCGCCTCCCCCGTCGAGACGTCCAGCTCGCCGAGGCGGGCGCGCACGGACTCCGCCGTCGACTCGAACGCCGCCTGCGAGTAACCCCGCCGGTCGAGCTTGTTGATGACGGGCACGACGCGCCCGATGCCGAGCAGGCCGAGCACGTTGCAGTGGGCGAGCGTCTGCTCGCGCACCCCCTCGGCGACGTCGACGACCACGAGCGCGGCGTCGGCCCGCGATGCCCCGGTGAACATGTTCTTGACGAACGCCGCGTGCCCCGGCGTATCGATGATCACGTAGCGCCGGCCGGCGTGCTGGAAGAAGACCTGGGTGGTGTCGATCGTCTTCGCCTCGCGGCGCTCCTCGGCCAGGTGGTCGGTGATGAACTCGAGCTGCGGGCGGTCGGCGTCCCGGCTGGCTTCCTGGACGCGCGCGAGCACGCTCTCGGGTAGCGAGCCGGTGTCGTGGAGGAGGCGCCCGATCAGCGTCGACTTGCCGTGGTCGACGTGCCCGACGATGGCGAGCCGGACCGGCGGGCTGTCAGTCGTCGCGTCCTGCCTGGCCATCGGCGCCCCCTTTGGGATCAGAGATACCCGAGCGCCCGGAGGTTCTGCATGGCGTTCGGGTCTTCCTTGTCCTGTGCGCGGCCGGCCCGCTCGGCCACGCGGCTGGTCCGGAGCTCCTCGATGATCTCGTCGACGTTCTCGGCGGCCGAGTCGACCGGCTCGCAGCACGGCTCGCAGCCGATGCTCCGGTACCGCTTGCCGAACCGCGCGAAGTAGAGGTCGATGACCGGGACCTGCTCGCGGCGGACGTACTCCCACACGTCGAGCTCGGTCCAGTCGAGCAGCGGATGGACGCGGACGTGCTGCCGGGCCTCGGACCGGGTCTTGAACGCGTCCCACGGTTCGGCGGGCTGGTTCATGTAGTCCCAGCGGAAGTCCTCGTCGCGGGGCGAGACGTGCCGCTCCTTCGCCCGGATCCCGTGCTCGTCGCGCCGAATCCCGACCAGCAGCGCATCGAACCCGTGCTCGGCGATCGCATTCTTGAGCGCGACCGTCTTGAGCTGCGTGCAGCAATCCAGCCGGTCACAGGTCTCGCAGTTCACGCCGCGGGCGAGCGCCCCGTCGTTCCGCGCGATCACCAGGTCCAGACCCCACTGCTGGGCGAAGTAGTCGCGGAACTCGTAGATGCGGTCGAACCCGAAGGAGGTGTCGATGTGGAGCGCGGGGAACGGGACGTCGCCGAAGAAGGCCTTGCGGCAGAGCCAGAGCAGCGCGGTCGAGTCCTTGCCCATCGACCAGAGGGCGGTCAGCCGGCGGAAGCGGAAGTAGGCCTCGCGGATGATGTAGATGCTGCGGCTCTCGAGCCGGTCCAGCTTGTCCACGATCGGTCCTCGCTAGTAGAGCGGCTCGCCGTCCATGGATTCGGGCCGGTCGACGCCCAGCGCCTTGAGGATCGTCGGGGCCAGGTCGATGTTCCGCGGGTGCTCGTTCCGCAGGGCCAGGTTCGTGACGAGGATGCCGGGGACCACGTGCGGGTCCATCAGGTGGTCGCCCGTCCAGAGCGTCATGTTGTCGTCGAAGACCTTGGCCGTCGTCCCGCCGAGCACGTTCGTGTCCTCGGCGCGGAAGCCGCGGCGGAAGCCGACGATCAGGTCGGGGCCGTCCGCCGTCTCGTCCCCGTGATAGACCTCGCGGGCGCGGTAGACGTTCCGGACGGCGAGTTCGCCGGTGACCGGCTCGCGGAGCCCCCGCAGCTTCGTCGCCAGCTCCTCGCAGAGGGCGTCGGTCTCGGCGCCCGGCTCGACGATCCCCGAGCGCTCCCGCCCCTTCTGGTTGACGTAGATGCTGGCGAAGCCGAGGCCGTACGCGCGGGTCCGCGACCAGTCGACGTCGGCGAACAGCTCGCGGCCGTTCCGCCCGTCCGCCGTGGTCAGGGCCATGTATCCCTGCTCGACCAGCCACGTGTTGAGCGCGACGGTCGTGCGGAACGTGGTGAACCCGTGGTCGGAGACGACGATGACCGTCGTCTTCTTCCCGTCCGGATCGGCCTTGTCGAGGGCCGCGGCCCGGTCGAGCACCTCGCCCAGCACGCCGTCCATCCGCCGGTACAGGTCGGGGATGACATGGCCGAACTCTTCGGCGAACTCCGCGTCATACCGCGGGTGGTCCTCGTCGCGCGTCATCCAGTACATGTGCTGGATGCGGTCGCTCGCGTCGAAGATGAACGCGAAGAGCCCCTTCCGGTAACGGCCGAGCTCGTATCGGAACTGCTCGCGCCGCTCCTCGAACAGGTCGAGCATCCGCCGCTCGAACGCCCCGGGCGACAGCGAGCCGTCCTTCATCGCGTTCACGTCCTCCGGCATGCCGAGCGTCGAGTAGCGGCCGACCGCGTCGGCCAGCTCCCGCGCGTACTCGTCCGGCCAGGTGATCGGGAAATACGGGTCCTTCGGGTCGACCTGCGGCGTGCTCACGTAGAGCCGAAGCCGCGGCGCCAGCTCGGCCAGGTACGCCTGGACCAGTGCGGGGACCGTCTTGCCCAGGCCCGCCCGGAACCGCACCGGGATGTAGTCGCTCCACTCGCCGACGCCGAGCTTCGCGCCCGGGCCGCCCCCGATGTCGAGCACGATCTGCTCGTCGCTCATCCGGCGGACGACGACCGCCACGGTCGACTCCCGCCGACCCGTGAGGCCCGAGACCACCGGGCCGGCCAGCTCGCTCTCGAACTCGTCCTCCTCCCAGGGGGCGTACCGCCACTGCCCCTTGAACCCGTCGGCCGGCTCCCGGTCGACCGTGGTGAACAGCGTGTACTGTCCGAGCCGGCCGCGGACGTCGGGCACGCCCAGCCCGCTGAGGAACCGCCCGCCCTGGCTGACCGGCTCGGGCGGGAAGGCCGACGGCCAGCGGATCACCGTGCTCAACACCCCGGCCTGCGAGGCCATCGTCCAGAACCCCGGCGCCTCGCGCACCGGCAGGTACCGCGCCTCGCGCTTGTCCGTCCAGTTCTTCGTGTTCACCTTGTAGATGGAGAGGATCGGGCGATAGGTCTTCGGGTCGCGGTGCAGGAAGTCAAAGATCCCGTGCTTGCCCGGGTTGCATCCGGTCGCGATGCCGGACCAGGCGACGGGCGACTCGGGCGGGAGCGTGGTCTGCACCGGTGCGAACGTGCCGGCCTCGCGCAGCCGGGCGAAGTTGGGCAGCTCGCCCGCCTCCATCAGCTCGGTGAGCACGGCCGGCGACAGCCCGTCCATTCCGATGACGATCACGCGGTCCGAGAGGTCTGGGTTCACTGCGAACTCCTCTGTCTCGGGCTCCGGCCCGAAGAGATGATACGCCGCGCCTGCGGCGACCACAACGATGAGAGCCACGACCGACACGAGGACGCCGCGCGCCGCCCGGCCGCCGAACCGGCCCCTGAGCCACCAGAGGAACCGGCGGAACGGCCAGAGCAGGAACGCGACCGACATCCCCAGCGCCCCGAGGATCATCCCGAGCATCTGTACGATCTGCGTCTGCGTCCCCGGGTCCAGGTACGCCAGCGCCGGGCGCGCCAGCCCCAGCCAGAACGCCGCGGCGGCCAGGGGAATGATCCGTCTCTTGCGCAAAATCCACACCCCGCCCCTGTCGTGACCCCCTTGAATTGTATCGGCACAAGGGGAAGCGTGTAAAGAGCGGGGTCCCGCCAAATGCCCGTGACGACCCGGGCGGCCGGTGGCCGCGAGACCGCGTCGCACGAGTCTCGGACCGTTCCCTGTAGACCTCCACAGGGGCGGAGGCTGAAGTCGTCCCGCACGGCAGCGGCAAGAAATGCCCCGCGGCCGAGCGCCCCGGGCGGGCTGGGGGTCGGCAGAATATGCGAACGGACCGGCCGTCTGTTGCCGTTCTGTTGAAGGTCAGCCGGCTTTTGCGCCGGCGGCCCGCGTGTGCCTTCGTGGCATCGCTCAGGAAGCGGAGACGGTAGCCGCTTGATAGCCAATGCCTTACGCGAGTTCTGCTGGTAGCGGGAGAGAGATTCGAACCCCCGACACGCGGATTATGATTCCGCTGCTCTAACCACTGAGCTATCCCGCCTCGGGGACCGTCCGCACTGAATTATACCCTGACAGTCCCGTTTTGCAACTGTCTGAAGAAGCGACGAAGTGCAGAGGGAGCCGAAGCTCGCGGCCGCCGCGCCGCGCGAGGCCTCCGCGGTCGAGGCGCGCCGCGCGAGGCCGATCCGGCGCCGCCGCGCCGCGCGAGGCGCACGCCGTCCAGTCGCACCGCGGTGGCCGCCGCTGACGCCGGCGGGCCGGGGACCCCCGTCCAATGCAGCCGCGCCGGCCCCTATCCGCTGAACGTCTGCCGGACGATGGACATCGCCTGGCGCTTGTAGCGCCGAGCGGTCGCGCTGTCGCCGCCCCGACCTTCCCGGATGACGATGTACTTCTGGAGCTCGTAGAGGAGGTAGAATACGTTCCGGACGCGGGCCTCGGGCGATTCGTCGCGCGGCCGGCCGTAGCCGCGCCAGAACGCGGGCGTCGAGATGCCGCAGTAGTCGAGCACGGCGAACTCGATCTCGGGGTCGCCCCAGAGGGCGCGGTCCCAGTCGACCAGCCCGGTCAGGCGGCCGGCGCGATCCACGAGGACGTTCTGGTCCCAGACGTCCATGTGGAGGAGGCTGGCGGGGACGGGGCGGTCGAAGAGCGGCAGGTGCCGGTCGAGCAGGGCGACGAGCGCGGCTCGCTCGGATGGGTCGTAGTGCCCGACGCCGACGATGTCGTCGAGGAGTTTTCGCCACATGACGGCGAACGCGTCGGGCCAGTTCCCCTGCGGTTCCATCGGGTGGTGCTCGCCGAGGTAGCCGTATTCGTCGGCGGTGAGTGCGTGGACCTGGGCGAGGCATTCGCCGACGCGGCGCATCACCGGCCCCGTGTCGGGCACCGGGGCCTGGGACAGCGGGACCCCGGGCAGCCGCCGCATGAGCAGGTAGTCGCGGTCGATGACCTCGTGCGAGTCGTCGTAGGCGATGATCTCGGCGACGGGGACGTCGGTCTGTTCGCGCAGCAGGCGGTGGATGCCCGGCTCCTGCCGCATCATGTCTCGTTCGTAGAAGAGGAAGACGGCGTCGGCGGGCGGTGCGACGCGGAGGACCATGTCGTCGCCGTCGGCGGCGACGAAATAACCGGTGTTGAATTTCCCGGTGGGGATCCGCTGCAGCTCGACGTTCGCGTCCGGCTCGTCGAGGTGCCGGCGGACGCACCGGGCGAGGTCATCCTGATCGAAGCTCTCGGCCATCGGGTCACCCGGGAGAATTCATGCGGACGGATCAGGGCGGGTCCGGCCCGTCGGCCCGTTCGCCCGGTCGAGATCGGGGCGTCCCTTCCGGCGGGTCCATCCGGTAGTAATAGCGGGCCAGGCCGGACCGGTCGATCCCGCGCCGCCGCTCGACCGTCCACGGCCGGGGCTGCGACCGGAATTCGTCGAGCACCGATTCGTACAGCGCGACGGCCGGCGCGTTGCTCATATAGGCCGACCAGGTGAGGGGCAGCCCGTTCCGTTCCGCCATCGCCGCGGCCAGGCGGATCGTCGCCCTGGCCACGCCGCGCCGACGATGCGGGCGGAACACGCAGATCTCGGCGACCTGGAGCGAGCGCGCCGCGTGATCCGACTCGCGGGCGGGCAGCTCACGGAGCAGGAGCAGGCCGGCGCGGCGGCCGGCGGCCTCGATGAAGAACGGGTGCCGCCGCCGGTCGTGCCAGTATCGCTCGTAGCCGTGATATTCATACAGGCCGCGGCGGTTCGGGCGCGAGCCGGTGAACTGGGCAAGCTCGGCCAGGTAGTCCTGGAACCGGTCGGTGAACGCGGGCTCGTCGTCGGTCCGGGCCGGGACGAGTCTCACGTTCTTCGTGGTCGCCTGTGGAGTCGCCATCAGGCGCCATTATACGAAGCCGCGGTGCCGTGGCAACCGGGACCGGCCCTGAGTCAGCCCGCTTTGCGGCGGGATGGACCCGTTTGCGGGCGTTCGCCAGGAGCAAACGCTGCAAGGACAGGCCCGGCCTTCGAGGCCGGGGTCTCCCGGCCGCCGCTCGCCGATTGGGCTGACACGGGGCGAGAGGCGGGCTGGCTCGGCCCCCCGGTGCTCAAGCACGGGCCTGAACTCGCCCGTCTTGGGCGGGCCTCGCGAAGCGGCGTAAGCGCTGCTCGGACAAGCCGTTCTCGAAGGTGGCGGCGACTCAGCGCGCACCCGTCTCCACCCGTGCCCGACCGTCATGCAGATTTCCCAGGTGGGAAATCTGCATGACGGTTTTAGGGGTGTGGTGGCGCGGTTGGGGCGGCCGCTGTTGATCCTGGCCTTCGCCTGTTTGTTCCTCATCTCGCCCGGACTGTCGGGTACCGAGGGGCTGTCGCCGGGGCATCGCGCGTCGGGGAGTTCGCGGAAGAAGCGCCGGCACAGCTTGTTCCCCATTGGCCGGCACGTTCGGGCCGAATTCGAGTGGAGTGCGGCCCGATTGTTCCGTCTCTTCGAAGCTGTCCCCATTCAGCCGGCCAAACAACCCGGGGACGACTCAGGGACGGTTGGGGGCTCGGTTTTTTCGGGCTGCCGGCGTGCCTTTCGTTTGACTTCGGCCGGGCGAGGGGGTATGATCCAGGCGTCGACTCACCAACCAGTCGGGTTTCCGAGATGGCCTCCGACGAATTCGTCCATCTTCATGTGCACAGCCATTTCAGTCTGCTGGACGGCGCCTGCCGATTGGACGACCTGGTGGAGCGAGCGGCTGAGCTCGGGATGCCGGCACTCGCTCTGACCGACCACGGCAACATGTACGGGACGATCCAGTTCTGGCAGGCGGCGCAGAAGGCGGGGATCAAGCCGATCGTAGGGTACGAGGCCTACGTGGCCCCGGGCCGGCGCAGCGAGCGCGAGGCCAGCGGGATGAGCGACGCCGCGTTCCACCTCACGCTGCTCGCCGAGAACAACACGGGCTACCGCAACCTGCTGAAGCTGGCGTCGACCGCGTTCCTCGACGGGTTCTACTACAAGCCCCGGATCGACAAGGAGGTGCTGGCCGAGCGCGCCGACGGCCTGATCGCGCTCTCCGGCTGCCTGAAGGGCGAGGTGCCTCGCCTCCTGCTCACCGGCTCGTTCGACGACGCGCTCGCCGCCGCCCAATCGTACGTCGACATCCTGGGGGAGGAGAATTTCTTCGTCGAGCTGCAGTACAACGGGATCGACGAGCAGGAGCGGATCCTCGAGCCGTTGTGCGAGCTGGCCGAGGCGCTCGGCGTGGGGACCGTCGCCACCAATGACATCCACTACATGGACCGGACCGACTCGCGGGCGCACGACGCGCTGCTCTGCATCAACACGGGCAAGACGCTCCGGGATGAGCAGCGGATGCGGTTCCAGACCGACCAGTTCTACTTCCGCACCCCGGACGAAATGCGCGAGATCTTCGGCCGGTTCCCCGGGGCCATCGAGAACACGGGGCGGATCGCCGAGCGCTGCGACGCGGGGATGGACTTCTCCGACTTTCACTTCCCCATCTTCGAGCCGCCGGACGGCAAGCCGGCCGAGCAGTATCTCCGCGAACTCGCCGACGAGGGCTTCCGCAGAAAGTACCCGGACCCCACGCCCGAGGCGCGTGAGCGGCTCGAATACGAACTCGGGGTCATCCACGACATGGGGTACGACACGTATTTCCTCATCGTGTGGGACTTCGTGCGGTTCTGCCGGGAGAACGGCATTCCCGCGGGCGCCCGCGGCTCGGGCTGCTCGAGCGTGGTCGGCTATTGTATGGGCATCTCGGCCGTCGATCCGATCCGCTACAACCTGATGTTCGAGCGGTTCCTCGATCCGGAGCGGAAGGAGATGCCGGACTTCGACATCGACCTTTGCGAGCGGCGGCGGGGCGAGGTGATCAACTACGTCCGCGAGAAGTACGGCGCCGAGAACGTGGCGCAGATCATCACGTTCGGGACGCTGGGCGCCCGCGCCGCGGTCCGCGACGTCGGCCGGGTCCTCGGCATGCCGCTCCCCCAGGTCGACCGGATCGCCAAGAAGATCCCCGGCGGCCTGAACGTCACCCTGCAGGACGCCCTGGAGCAGGAGCCGGAGCTGCAGCAGATGCGCGAGGACGACCCCGAGGTGCGCGAGCTGTTCGACATCGCGCTCCGCGTCGAAGGCCTGAACCGGCACGCATCGACGCACGCCGCCGGCGTCGTCATCGCCGACCGGCCGCTCCGCGAGTACACGCCGCTGTGCACCCCGGGCGGCGGCGAGGTCACCACGCAGTGGCCGATGAACGACGTGGCCACCGCCGGCCTGCTCAAGATGGACTTCCTCGGCCTCCGCACCCTGACCATCGTCCAGACCGCCGTCGAACTCATCCGGACCAACCGGGGCGAGGAACTCGACATCGACGCCGTCCCGCTCGACGACCCGAGGACCTACGAGCTCTTCCAGGCGGGCGACACGACCGGGGTGTTCCAGTTCGGGTCCAGCGGCATCCGGGCCATGCTCCAGAAGCTGAAGCCGGACAAGTTCGAGGACCTGATCGCGGCGAACGCGCTCTATCGGCCCGGGCCGCTCGGCGGGGGCATGGTCGACGAGTTCATCCGCCGCAAGCACAACCCAGACATCATCACCTACGAGCACCCCGTGCTCGAGGAGTGCCTGGGCGAGTCGTACGGGATCATGGCGACGCAGGAGCAGGTGATGCTCATGGTCCACAAGCTGGCCGGCCTGTCCATGTCCCGGGCGCTCTCGCTGGTCAAGGCGATCAGCAAGAAGAAGACCGAGTACATCGAGGAGACGCGGGCCGATTTCATCGAGGGGGCGATCGCGAACGAGGTGCCCCGGGCGCTCGCCGAGCGGATCTTCGAGCTGATCGTCTTCTTCGGCGGCTACGGCTTCAACCGGGCCCACTCGACCGCGTACGCCATGCTCGCCTACAAGACCGCCTACCTCAAGGCCCACTACCCGGTCGAGTTCATGGCGGCGACCCTCACCTGCGAGAGCGGGACGATCGACAACGTCATCAAGTTCGTGGAGGAGGCGCGGGACGTGGGCGTCGAGATCCTGCCCCCGTGCGTCAACCACAGCCACAGCGAGTTCACCGTCGAAGACGGCAAGGTCCGCTACGGGCTGAGCGCCATCAAGGGGGTGGGCGAGAAGGCGGCCGAGGCGATCGTCGCCGCACGCCGCGAGTACGGCGACTTCCAGAGCTTCTACGACTTCTGCGACACCGTCGACCTCCACGCCGTCAACAAGCAGGTCGTCGAAGCCCTGATCAAGTGCGGCGCCTTCGACTGCTTCGACGCCCGGCGGTCGCAGCTCATGCTCGTCCTCGAGCCGGCGCTGCGCATCGGGGCCGCCGCCCAGCAGGACCGCGAGCGCGGCCAGATGGCCCTGTTCGGCGACACGAGCGACCCGCAGGTCGAACAGGCGGCGACGGCGGCCATGCCCGATGTGCCCGAGTGGCCCGAGGGCAAGCTGCTCGCCAACGAGCGCGAGGCGCTCGGCGTCTACATCAGCAGCCATCCGCTCGCCCGCCACGAACAATTCCTCCGGACGTTCTCGACGCTGCAAGCCGACGCCGCCGCCCGGGCCGAGGACGCCACCCCCGTCTTCATCGGCGGCCTCGTCGAAAACCTCCGCACCACCATCACCAAGAGCGGGCGGTCCGCCGGAAAACCCATGGCCCGGTTCATCCTCGAAGACCTCACCGGCAGCATCGAATGCGTCATGTTCGCCGAGGACTACGAACGCGCCGGCGACCACCTCGAACCCGGCCAGCCCGTCTTCCTCCGCGGATTCGTCAGCCACCGCATGGGACGGCCGAACATCCGCACCACCGACACCTTCGAATTCGACAAGGTCGCCTACCGGTTCACCGACAGCGTCGTCCTGTCCGTGGCCCCCGAACTCGCCACGGATGACGCCTTCAACGAGCTCAAGAAAACCTTCGAGCGCAACGCCGGCAAGGCGACCGTCTACTTCGAGCTCGCCGACACCGACGGGACGACGTTCGTCGTCCGGGCCGGCAACGGGCTCAAGGTCGCCGCCACCGACCCCTTCTGCCGCGATGTCGGCCGGCTCATCGGCGAGGACAACATCCGGCTCGAACCGAAACCCGACCGGGCCAAGAGCGACCGCCGCAACGGCGGGCGCGCCCGCCGGAACGCCGCCCGCGCCGCCGGCCGCCCGGCCGCCGCCGGACCCTGACGCGGGCACACCACCCGCCCCCTCATAGGCCCCTTGGGTCCGACTGGGCCCGTTGTCGTTGCCGAGTCATCCGCAGTTTTGGAAGAAGGGTTCAGAGAAAGGTGGGTGACCTGCTCGCCGGCGCGCTCCAAAGCCAAGCCGGAGAGCCCGTCCCTCACACCAGGCCCCGGGGGCCAGAGCGCCCGCCGGCTCCCCCTACAGTTCGCAGGCCCAGAGGTAGCCGCTGCGCCGCCGGTTGTCGGTCTCGCCGACATAGGCGACGCCGTCGATGACGACGAGTTCGTGGCAGCGGAAGCAGGCCGTCTCGTCGTCGGCGACGACGCGGCCGAGGTAGTCGAACTTCCCGGCGCCTCGGTCGTATCGGGCGAGGTTGGGGGCGCCGTCGGATCCGCCGCAGACGTAGATGAGCCCGTCGTCGGCGAGGAACATGCCGGGCAGTCGGATGCCGGCGAACGGCTTGCCGAGGTATTCGATCTCCTTGGAGATCGGATCGATGCGGATCATCTCGCCGAGTGCGGAGCCGGCGTAGAGGTATCCGTCGCGGCCGTTGATCATGGAGTCGATGGGCCCGGCGCCCAGGTACATGACGTTCGCGGCCTTTCGGGCCTCGGGGAAGGCGCAGCCCCTGGGGAACTCGTAGTCGTCCTGATCGGGCAGGTAGCGATAGAAGGCCTGGCGGTTGACGGAGTAGGTGCCCCAGACACCGCCTTCGTCGTCGATGGTGCCGATGTGGGGGATGGATTCCATGGGGTCGTGGCGGACCAGGGTCTTGCTTTGGATGTCGAACACGCCGAACCCGGCGGCGGGGATGCTGTAGAGGTACATGTTCTTTCGGGCGGGGTCGTAGCAGGTTGCCTGGTAGAACTGGCCGCGGATCGGTGCGGCGAGCAGGTCGAACGCGTCGTCGTCGATCCGGTAGCGGACGAGCTTGCCGCCGTTGCTGCGCAGCGTCTGCGGGATGCCCTTGAGGGTGCTGGTGGCGAAGTAGAGAGCGTTTTCGTCGGGGTCGAGCCAGATGCCTTTGTGGATCTTCGCTTCGGTATTCTCCCAGATGCCGCTCTCGCCGTAGCCGCAGGAGCGGAAGTCGCCGGTCGCCGGGTCGAACTCGACGAGCAGGTCGCCGACGCCGTTCGTGCAGCCGATGAACAGGGTCTTGCGCTCCGGGCAAGGTCGCATGGAGACGAACGAGTATCGCTTTTCGGCGATGATTTCGCGGTATTTCTCGTTGGCGAAGATCTCTTCATCCGAGCTGCCGGTGACGTCGAGCGCGTAGTCCTTATACACGTGGTAGGTGACGTTCAACGGGGCGTCTCCTTCCCGGTTCGAGTCGGGGGTCATCAGGTGGGTTCGTTGGCGGCCGGGCAGAAGTCTGCATCTTTGCCCGGCGATTCTACGCTGCCGGGCGCGGGTTGTCAACTTTGGCAGGCCGGAGCCTTGCAGGGCACGGGCGGGGACTCGGGACGCGCAGCGAGCCGGCCACTTCGCTCTTCTCCCCGGGTCGCAGGCCCCCTTTGCGGGCGGCGCGTTTCGGACTTCTCGCGGCGCGCCGGCGGGTCAGTCGGCCTCGTTCGACTTCGATTTCTCCTCGGGCTCCGCCCCTCGGTGTGCTTTCGACCATTTGTCGCCGCCGAGCTGCTTCGCCTTCGCAACGAGCGTTGTGAATTCCTTGACGTCGTCGCGCCGGTCGAAGTCGCTCTCACACTTTTTCGCGAGTGCGAGCACGTCGTCGAGGCTTCCCTCTCGCGCCCAGTAGCTGTGGCGGAGGATTTCGGCGAACTCGGCGGCGCAGGCAGCGAGTCGGAGCGACGGGTCGGCGTTGTCGAAACTCGCGGCGGCATCGCCGGTCCCGATGTCCCGCTTGACCTCCGTGGTCTCGCCGGTCTCGGGATGCTTGTGTCGGACGTAGATGGTGGCGAGCCGCCCGGTCTTGTCGGGCCAGAGCTTCAGCTCGTAGAGTGCGGTGACCGAGTGGCCGGAGCCGACCTCGCCGCCGTCGACGCGGTCGTCGCGGAAGTCTTCGTCGGCCACGTCGCGGTTCTCGTAGCCGATGAGCCGGTAGCTGCGGACGGTCTCGGTGTTGAAGTCGACCTGGACTTTGACGTCGCGGGCGATGACCTGGAGGGTGCCGGTGAGGTTCTCGACGAAGACGCGTTTCGCCTCGGCCAGGGTGTCGACGTATGCGTAGTGGCCGTTGCCCTTGTCTCCGAGCTGCTCCATCAGCACGTCGTTGTAGTTGCCCATTCCGAAGCCGACGGCGGAGAGGGTGATGCCCTCGCCGGCGTGTTTCTTGATCTGCTTGAGGATCGAGTCCGGTCCGGTCCGGCCGACGTTGGCGACCCCGTCGGAGCAGAGGATGACGCGGTTGATCGCGCCTTTCCGGAACGCGCGGCGAGCCATTTTGTAGCCGATGACGAGCCCTTCCTCGGCGTTGGTCGAGCCGCCGGACTCGAGCTCGCCGATGGCGTTGATGATCTGCCCTCGTTCGTCCAGGCTGCAGTGGCTGAGGACTTCGCGGCCGGAGCTGCCATAGACGGCGATGCCGACCTCGTCGGCGCCGCGGAGCTCGTCGACAAGCATCCGAAGCGCGCGCTTGACGAGGCCGAGCCGATTCTCCCGCGCCATCGAGCCGGAGATATCGATGACGAAGGTGAGCACGGCGTCTTTTCGCTCGGACGCGTCGATCACGCGCCCCTGGAGCCCGACCCGCATGAGGAGTTTGTCGCGGCCGAACTTCGAGGGTGCGACGGCGTTGTGGATGGCGAACGCTTCCTCGGCGGGCGGCTTGTACCAGTAGTCGAAGTAGTTGACGAATTCCTCGACACGGACGGCGTCGGGCTCGGGCAGCGCGCCGCGGTTCAGGTAGCTTCGGCAGAGGGTGTAGGAGCCGGTGTCGACGTCGACGGCGAACGTGGAGAGGTGGTCTTCGTCGGTATCGACGAAGGGGTTGACGCCGTAGTTTTTGAAGAACATGGCGTCGAACGCGGCGTCGTTGACGGTATCGGTTCCGCCGTGAGCGGGCGGCGGGCCGCCGGCCTCGGCGCCGGCGAGCGCCTTCGACCCGCGCCGCACGCCCTCTTTTCTCGCCCGTCCACGCTCGCTGCAGCCGAGGATGAGGGCCAGGCAACCCGACGCGGCAACTGCCGTGATCCACACGAGAGCCGATTTCCTGCGCACTTTCATCGCGCTCCTCCTTTCGTATGGGCTGGGCGTCCTGTGCTGGGGAAAGCCGCCGGGTTGGCTTTGAAGAGGTTCTTCGCTTCGCCCAGACCGAACGCGCGCCCCCGGGGCCGACAGTTCGCCGCTCGACCTGGCCGGAGCGGAGGACCTCAGCTCTCGCCCAGCACCTTACTGTATACATATACCACATGTTTTCGGGTCCTGCACCAACTTTCTGCGAAATAAACTGCGAATCGCCGGGAACGGTTCCATCGGGATCTTCGCCGTTCGAAGAAAGGCGACGGGTTTCACGTCGTCCCGTGCTCAGCACGACAATCCTGGGTCGCGGCCCGGAGATTCTCCGCCTCGCTGGGAATGACAGGATGACGCGCGTCTCCTGCCGTCACGGGCCACAGCGCGCCTTGGCGGGCGAAAGCCTGTCATCCTGAGGAGTGCAGCGACGAAGGATCTCGGGTCCGCAAGAGGCGCAGCGCGAGAGATGACTTCGTCACGCAAGGGCTGGTCAGCGGGATGAGCCGGTCACTCCGCTTTCGTAACGTTGCTGACGGCGGCGCGGTTGGATGAGTCGTCGAACGTCCGGATGGCGAAGTATTTCGTTCCGTCCGGCACGCCCGTGACGGCGAACGACTCGCTGGTCCCGGCCTTCTTCGGCGCCGGCTCGCCGGCGAGGTTCGTCGCCATCCACCAGTTGGTCACCGTGTCGTCCTGGAAGTTGTTGAACTTCTCAAGGAAGGTGACGTAGTCGACGATTGGCTTGTCGGAGCACTTGACCTGGTAGCGGGCGGCGGCTCCGTCGCCCTTGTCGGCGGGTGCGGTGAACGTCACGGTCGCCGCGTCGCCCTTGACCGAGACCTTCAGGTCCTAGCTTGACGGGACCACTGCTTCCATCCGGCGGTCATCGTGATGCCCCTCTCTCCCCGTGCCAATCTCAGGGCCGACTATAACAAATGCCGCCGGCGTGAAACCGGCGGCATCGCGTTTTGCCCTGGTTTATGGCGCTTACCAGGTGAACTGGAAACCGGCGCG
>JAWODX010000464.1:0-3489 GCA_046483085.1 Planctomycetota bacterium | reverse complement strand
TAATAGGTCCCATAGGACCAATCGGGCCGGTCGCAAAGCTTGCCGGGTGTGCCGGGCCTCCTCTCCCATTCGTCCGCGCCCCCACGCGCCCAGGCCCCGTGCCCCCATGCCCCCATGCTTGCTTCTAGCCCCAGCCCTGATCGCCGGGGAAGACGTTCGTGAACTTCGTGCTTGCGCGGTCGCACGCCATCATGTCGGCGACGGTCGCGCGCCAGGTCTTGTAGTGGCCCGTCTCCTTGTGCCGGGCGGGATCGTCGGCGGTGCGATAGACCTCGACGAGCACGAAGTGCGCCGGATCGGCGTTGTCCTGCACGACGTCGAACCGCGCGATGCCCGGCTCGTCCACGCTGTTCCGCGCGTTCGCGAGCGTCGCCTCCTTGAACGCATCGACGCGGTCCGGCAGGACGTGCACGTCCACGTGTACGATCAGCATTGGCCACCTCCTTTCGCTCTCTGCCGGCAGCAAGTATACGCGCCGGCCGCCGCGCATGCCACGAGACGTCGGAACCGAGCTGTTCCTGGCTTGCGCCGCGCTGTGGTTGCCGCTATGCTGGGATCGGCGCAGGTGTCGGGTCGGCGCTGTTCGTGTCGGCGGGAGACGGACATGCGGGCGATCGTGAAAAGCAGGCGAGAGCCGGGCCTCCGGCTCGGCGAGGTCCCTGTCCCCGAGGTCGTCACCAACGACGTGCTAATCCGGGTGCTCAAGACGAGTATCTGCGGGACGGACGTGCACATCTGGAACTGGGACGCATGGGCGCGGAAGCACATCCACGTGCCGATGACCGTCGGGCACGAGTTCGCCGGTGTGATCGAGCGGTTCGGCGCGAACGTGCACGACTACGAGAAAGGAGACCTGGTGAGCGGCGAGGGGCACCTAGTGTGCGGGCGCTGCCGGAACTGCCTGGCCGGCCGCCGCCACCTGTGCGCCCGGCCGAGCTGCGTCGGGGTCGACCGTGACGGCGCGTTCGCCGAGTACGTCTGCATTCCCGTCGCCAACGTCTGGCCCGCTGACCGGAGCATCCCGCTGGACGTCATCAGCTCGTTCGACCCGCTGGGCAACGCGACGCACACGGCGCTGTCGTTCGAGGTGCTCGGCGAGGACGTGCTGATCACCGGCGCCGGCCCGGTCGGCCTGATGGCGACGGCGATTGTCCGTCACGCCGGCGCCCGGCAGGTCGTCGTGACCGACCTGAATCCGTACCGCCTCGACCTCGCGCGCCAAATGGGGGCGACACTCGCGCTCGATGTCCGGACAGAATCGATTGAGGATGCGCAGCGCGAGCTCGGGATGCAGGAGGGCTTCGACGTCGGGCTCGAGATGTCCGGCACCCCCGATGCATTTCGTTCGATGCTCGCGAACATGTGCCACGGCGGGAAGATCGCGCTGCTCGGCATCCTGCCCCGGTCCGAGATCGACTGGGACCTCGTCGTCTTCAACGGCCTGACCCTCAAGGGGATCTACGGCCGCGAGATGTTCGAGACGTGGTACAAGATGACCGCGATGATCCAGAGCGGGCTCGACGTGACGCCGGTCATCACGCATCACTTCCATTGCACCGAGTTCGACCATGCGTTCGACGTCATGCGGTCGGGCGAGTCCGGCAAGGTCGTCCTCGACTGGGCGGAAGAATGAAGAGACAAGCCGCGGACACAGAGCGATGAACGCGGATGACCCGCAGTTTCCCTGCCTGTTTCTCCGTTCCCCGGTTCCCGCGGGTCACAGTCGGTTGGCCTCGCCAGGAGGTTGATATGTTCAAGTCGATGAAGGAGCGCATCAGCGGCCAGTTGGCCGAGATTCGCGAGGGCGGCCTGTACAAGTCCGAGCGGGTCATCACGACGCCGCAGGGCCAGAGCATCCACGTCGCCGACGGGCGCGAAGTGCTGAACTTCTGCGCGAACAACTACCTCGGGCTTGCGAACGACCGGCGCGTCATCGCCGCGGCCAAGGCGAGCTACGACCGCTGGGGCTACGGGCTCAGCTCGGTCCGGTTCATCTGCGGCACGCAGGAGCTGCACAAGCAGCTCGAAGTGAAACTGTCCGAGTTCCTCGGCACCGAGGACACGATCCTGTACAGCTCGTGCTTCGATGCGAACGGCGGGCTGTTCGAGACGGTGCTCGGCCCCGACGACGCCGTCATCAGCGACGAGCTGAACCACGCCAGCATCATCGACGGCATCCGGCTCTGCAAGGCCCGGCGGCTCCGCTATGCGAACTGCGACCTGGCCGACCTGGAAGCAAAGCTGAACGAAGCGAGCGGCGCGGCCGTCCGCCTGATCGTCACCGACGGCGTCTTCTCGATGGACGGCACCGTCGCGCCGCTCGACGGGGTCTGCGACCTCGCCGACAAGTACGACGCGGTCGTCATGTTCGACGACTCGCACGCGACCGGCTTTGTGGGCGCGACCGGTCGGGGCACGCACGAGTACCGCGGCGTGGTCGACCGCGTCGACATCATCACGAGCACGCTCGGCAAGGCGCTCGGCGGCGCGACCGGCGGGTTCACATCGGGCCGTCGTGAGATCGTCGAACTGCTGCGGCAGCGAAGCCGGCCGTACCTCTTCTCGAACACCCTCGCCCCCGCCATCGCGGCCGCCTCGCTCGCCGTGCTCGACATCCTGTCCGAGTCGACCGAACTCGGCGACCGGCTGGCCGACAACACGAGGTACTTCCGAACCGGCATGGCCGAGCGCGGGTTCGACATCCCCGCCGGCGACCATCCGATCGTGCCGATCATGCTCGGCGACGCGGCCCGCGCGACCCGGATGGCCGACCGCCTCCTCGACGAGGGCATCTACGTGATCGGCTTCAGCTACCCCGTGGTGCCCAAGGGCAAGGCCCGCATCCGCGTTCAGATCTCCGCCGCCCACTCCCGCGACGACCTCGACCGCGCCATGGACGCGTTCGCCAAGGTGCGAGGAGTGTGCGACGAGACCGCCGGCGGCCCGGCTTGATGCTCCGGCAGTCCGGCAATAGAATGCCCGGACTGCCCGGTCACTTGCAGCAAGAAGATCCGGAATGGCAGAGACGCGACGTATGTTGACACAGGACGGCGCGGGCCAGTTCGCCGTGCGGGAGGAGCCGGTGCCCGACGCGCCGCCGGGGACGGTCCTGGTCGAGGTGAAGAGCTGCCTGATCAGCCCGGGCACCGAGCTGGGCTCGGTCCCCGCCCGGCGCGAGCACCCGGACGCCGAGCGCGGTCCGAGGCCGTTCGGCTACGGAAACGCGGGCGTCGTGCTCGAGGTCGGCGACGGGGTCGACGAGTTCGAGCCGGAGATGCGGGTCGCGTGCATGGGCGGCGGGTACGCGCTGCACGCGTCGCACGCGGTCGTGCCGGTCAACCTGACGGTCCCGATGCCGGAGGGGCAGTCGTTCGACGCGGCGAGTTTCGCCCACCTGGCGGCGACGGCGCTGTGGGCGGTGCGGCGGACGGAGGTCGCGTTCGGGCACAACGTGGCGGTCTTCGGGCTCGGGCTGGTCGGCCAGATGGC
>JAWODX010000426.1:0-16416 GCA_046483085.1 Planctomycetota bacterium | reverse complement strand
AAAAATTTGGCGTCTTCTTTTCGGGGCTTCGACATGTTTCCAGTTACTTAAATTATAGCCGGCATCTTCAAATATTCCTTTTATTTGTCCAATAACGATAAGCTTAGTTTTAGGAGAGGACCGTGCCGGCGATGGCCATCCCCTGCCCGCTCAGCCGCCCCTGGCTGTTGTTGATCTTGACCAGGGCGATGATCCCGACGATCAGCCCGGGGATCGACGCCACCCCGCAGGTCAGGACGCTCGCGATCCCGAGTACGAGTGCGGCGACGGCGAGGCCGGACGTCTTCTGCTCGGGCAGCGGCGGCGGCGGCGCGTCGGCGGCGGCGCGTGCCGGCGCCGGCCGGCCCCCGGGTTCCGGAAAACCTTGATTCGACATGATCCACTCCTCCAGAGGGGAACGAAGCCTCCCGCGCGGCGCCTCGTGCCACGCCGTCTCGTGCGTCGATTAGACCGGCTGAGGCGAGCGGGGTCAAGCGAAATCCGGGGGGGGGGGAATTCACCGCCGGTCACGGAAGCGGCGCGGGCGGATCCCGTGCTTCTTGACCCGCAGCCCCATGACCCGCTCGGTGATGCCCAGCGCCCGGGCGGCCTTCGCCTGGCTGCCGCGCGAGCTCTTCAGCGCGTCGATGATCAGCTCGCGTTCGAGGTTGTCGAGCGCCTCGGGCAGCTTGCCCTCGTGGACGGTCCCGCTGGCCTCGGCGGTCTGGAGGGTGGGGGGCATGTGGTGGCCGTGGATCACGTCGTCGTCGGTCAGCAGCACCGCGCGCTCGACGCAGTTCTCCAGCTCGCGCACGTTGCCCGGCCAGTGGTACCGCATCATCATGTCGATGGCGGGGGTGGAGATGCGGCGGACCGTCTTGTGGTTCTGCTTGCTGTACTTCTCGCAGAAGTGGTCGGCGAGCAGCAGGATGTCGGTCTTCCGGTCGCGGAGCGGCGGGACGTGGATCGGGAACACGTTCAGCCGGTAGTAGAGGTCCTGGCGGAACGTGCCCCCGGCGACGAGCGCCTCCAGGTCGCGGTTCGTCGCCGCGATGATGCGCACGTCGACGTGGATCGGCTCGATCCCGCCGACCCGCTCGAACTCGCGCTCCTGCAGGACGCGGAGCAGCTTGATCTGGGTGGACGCGCTCAGGTCGCCGATCTCGTCGAAGAAGATCGTCCCCTCGTGGGCGAGCTCGAACCGGCCTTTCCGCTGCTGGATCGCGCCGGTGAACGCGCCCTTCTCGTGCCCGAACAGCTCGCTCTCCAGGATGTTCTGGGGCAGGGCGGCGCAGTTGAAGCGGACGAGCGGCTTGTTGGCCCGCGAGCTGTTGTAGTGGATGGCGTGCGCGACGAGCTCCTTGCCGACCCCGCTCTCGCCGCGGATCAGGACCGTCGCGTCGCTGTCCGAGACCTGGGCGATCAGGTCGTAGACCGACTGCATGGCGCCCGAGTTGCCGACGATGTTCCCCGGGCGGAACCGGTCCTTCAGCTCCTCCTGCAGCCGGAGATTCTCCTCCATCAGCCGCTGGCGCTCCTCGGCCGCCGCCTGGCGCAGCCGCACCGCCTGGGCGATCATCGACGCGATGATCGAGAGCAGGCGCACGTCCTCGCGGAGCGTCTCCTCGCCGCTGAACGGGCGATCGACGCTCAGGCAGCCGAGCGTCTCGGTCCCCAGCTTGATGGGGACGGCGACGAACGAGAGCTCGCCGTCGCCCCACGACTTCCGCGCCTCGGCCCGGTCGAGAAACTCCGGCTCGTCCGACACGCGCGGGACGATCGACGGCCTGCCCGTCTCGACCACCTTGCCGGTGATCCCCTCGCCCAGGCGATAGACGCTGCGCTCCTGCTGCGTCGGCGACAGGCCGTACGCCGCCTCGGTCACGATCTCCGACGTCCCGCGGTTGAGCAGCGCGATCGCCCCGTGCACCATCCCCGTCTGCTCGGCGACCGCCTTGAGCACCGGGCCGAGCACGTCGTGGAGGTCGGGGCTCCCGTCGAGGATCCGGCTGATCTCGAAGAGGAGCGAGAGCTCGCGGACCTCCCGTTTGACCTGCGGCTCCTTCGCCACGGTTCCGCCTCCTGCCGAAATCGACCTGTTCGTGGTTTGTTTGGGCCGATCCTACGGGGATGTAGCCCGCCTGTCAAGATCCTACGCCTGCGTGGCGGCATTCGTCAACGGTCGTGCTGCTCCGCCCCCGGGCTGCGCAGGACGGTCCGGCGGGGAAGTTCAGGCGCGTGCCTTGGCCCGTCGTCGCCTCTCTGCACAGGTCCGATAGGTCTTACGGAACCATGCACTGTGAAAGGAACACCGGGGAGAAACCCCTTTTGAAAAAGCGGCTTTCTCCCCGGACCCCTTCCTCAAAACTCCGGGGAAATGCGGTCTGTGGACCGCATTTCCACAGAAGTTCTTGGAGGGGGTGCGGGGGAAGCCTTCTTTCAAGAAGGGTTCCCCGCGTTCCATTATCCATACAGGAACCAACAGAAATTATCTCAAAAGCTGGCGGGGCGGACATTCCTGTCCGCCGCCTGGCAGGCAAGAATGCCTGACCCACCGACTATTCAGATAGTCTCTCATGGCCTATAGGTCGTATCGGACCTGTTCAGCCCCGCGCCCGGGCGCGGCTCGGGGGTGGCCCGGCCTGCGTCGCGGCGCCCCGGGCTGGACGCGCCGGCCGCCGGCCGCTATGATGTGGGCCGTCGAGAGATAAGGAGGCCGCGATGCGTCGACCGCCGCCGCTCGGAGCACTCCCTGCGTTTCCCATCATCGGCGGGACGGCCGTCCTCTCGGTCGCGCTCTCGCTGCTCCACTGGTCCGGCCGGGACGTCACGCCGTTCCTGATGGAGGGCTGGCAGCAGGAGCCCTGGCGGCTGTTCACCTCGATGCTCGTGCACGGCGACACACTCCACCTCGTGTTCAACCTCTACTGGCTGTGGGTGCTGGGGTCGCTGGTGGAGCAGGAGTGGGGCACCCCGCAGGCGCTGGCGACGGTGCTCCTGTTCGGCGGGGCGTCGGGGGCGGCGCAGTACGCGTTCTCGGGCGGGGGCATCGGGCTGTCCGGGGTGAATTACGGGTTTGTCGGGCTGCTCTGGGAGCTGGGCCGGCGGGACCCGCGGTTCCTGGGCGCGATGGACCGCGGGCTGCTCTATTTCTTCCTGTTCTGGTTCGGGCTGTGCATCGTGCTGACGGCGGCCGGGGCGTGGAACATCGCGAACGTCGCCCACGGCGCCGGATTCCTGCTCGGGATCCTGCTGGGCCGGGCGGCGAGCGAGCGGGCCGAGCGGCGGCCCGTGTACGCTGGCCTGCTCGGCCTGACGGTTGTGCTCATCCTGGCGGGTGCGACGGTGTGGCGCCCGTATCTCTTCGGGCAGCTCCCCTGGCTGTGACCGGTGTCTAACCGCCGATCGCCCCGGGCGAGGGGGAGCGCCATCCCAGCCCGCCCATGGTCTTCAATTCCGAGAGCGAGGTGACGCCGGCCTCGACCTTGGCCAGCCCGTCGGTGAGGAGGAACTGGTGGTCCTTGGCGGCCAGGGCCTCCCGGATGATGCTCTCGGGCGCGTGGTCGAGGAGGAGCACGCGGTCCTCTTCGTCCACTCGCCACACCTCGAACACCCCGGTCCGGCCGTAGAACCCGAGTCCGTGGCAGGCGTCGCAGCCGACGGGATGCCAGGTGCTCTCGGGGATGGGGAGTTCGGCGGCGAGCAGCCAGCGCATCTCGGCCTCCGTCGGTCGCTCGCGGCGGCGGCATTCCCGGCACAGCTTCCGCACGAGCCGCTGGTTGACGAGCATGGAGAGGACGGACGCGATCTCGTGGTCGCCGAGTCCGAAGTTCCGGAGCACGGTGACGGCGCCGACGGCGTCGCGGCTGTGCACGGTGCTCATCAGCGTCCGGCCGGTAACCGCGGCGTCGATGGCGGCGGTCGCCGACGAATGGTCGCGGACCTCGCCCACCAGCATGAAGTCGGGGTCGAGCCGCAGCGTCGCCTTGATCCCCTTGGCGAAGGTGAGGCCGCGCGGCTCGTCGACCTGGATCTGGTTGATCCCGTCGATCTGGCATTCGACCGGGTCCTCGATGGAGACCACGTTTCGCTCGAGCAGCTTGAACTCGTGGAGCAGGGCGTAGAGGGTGGTGGTCTTGCCGCTGCCGGTCGGCCCCGCGACGAGGAACATCCCGTTCACGTTGCCCAGCCAGTCCTTGATGTCGATCAGGCCGTCTTCCGAGAGCCCGAGGTGGCCCAGCCGCTGCTGGACCCGGTTCGGCTCCAGGATGCGAACGGTCAGCTTGTCGCCCGGCAGGCAGGGGGCCACCTCGACACGGAACCCGATCTCCCGCCCCTCGACCACGTAGGTGAACCGGGCCTCCTCGGGCACGAACATGGCGACCGGGTCGATCCGGGCCATCCCCTTGAACTGGTTGACCAGCCGCCGGCCCGCCCCCCGGCCGAGCAGGCAGGTGTCGAGCACGACGCCGTCGACGCGGAACCGGACGCGCAGGCCGTTGCTCTCCGAGTCGAGGTGGATGTCCGACGCACGTTCCCGGTAGGCGTCGCGCAGCAGGGCGTCGACCAGGGCCATGGTGCCGCCGCTGGGCTTGCCGAGCTCGGCCCGGAAGCGGCGGACCAGATTCTCGTGGAACGTCCGTCGGTTGGCGCGGGTCGCGTCCAGCCCCGGCTCGGCCGCCGCAGGAGGCGCCTCGCGCGGGGACTCGTGGTTCCGCTCTTCGATGGACGTCTTGGTTTCCGACATGGGACACCCGGTTCGGCGGCCGCGGAACGCGCCGGCGGCCGGACAGTTGCGCTCCGCAGTGGCCCGGCCCGAGCCGGCTGCACGGACAGTTTCGGTCGATGACCCCGCCGGTTGAGCGCCGGCCGCCCCGCGGGCACCCTCCGGCGCGCGACCCTTGACGCCCCTTATCCCCCCGGCTATGCTCCGGATGCACGCTCGGCCCGGACCCCGGGGGCTCTCTGTGTCTCGACGCTTGCGGACGGCATTCACCGGCGAGGGGACGCCCTTCGGGCGCCGTCTGCTTGTCTGCCTCGGCTCGCTCGCCGTGGCGACGGGGCTCTGGCTGCCGTGCGTACACCTCTTCTTCACGCCGGATGTCGAGGTCTGGTTCGCCGAGGCGGGCATGGCGCCGCGGGCGAAGGCGCTGGCCGCGTGGCAGCTCCGCGGGTGGCGCCGCCCCGAGCTCCGGCGGGCGGAGCTCCGCAAGATGCGCGGCAACAACGCCGAGTGGGACTTCATGGGCCGCACGTTCCTCGTCCTGGCACTCGCCAACATGGCGGAACGCGAGCCGCCGGCCGCGCCCGAATACCTCGACATTGTGGACGCAATCGTCGACGAGACGCTCCGGCTCGAGGCCGAGCGTGGGATGTATCACTTCCTGATGGACTATGCGACCGGTCGGCCGTACGTGGCGCAGCCGGCGCGGAGCCTGTTCATCGACGGCGAGATCGCGCTGATGCTCGGCGCCCGCCGGCTGGTCGAGGACGAGCCGCGGTACCGGCGGCCGTTCCGCAAGCGGATCTCGGCCATCGTCGCCTCGATGAGCAGGAGCCCGCTCCTCACCGCCGAGAGCTACCCGGACGAGTGCTGGATGTTCGACCACGTGAACGCCCTGGCGGCGATCCGCATCGGCGACGCACTCGACGGGACCGACCACTCGGAGTTCATCCGGCGCTGGCTGCGGACGGCGAAGAAGCGGCTGACGCACGACGAGACCGGGCTGCTGATCAGCTCCTGGTTCTATGACGGTACCCATAAGCAGGGGCCCGAGGGCAGCACCATCTGGATGGTCGCCCACGCCCTGCAGCTCGTCGACCCGGCGTTCGCCCGCGACCAGTACGAGCGGGCCGAGCGCGAGCTGGTCGAGCGCGTCCTCGGGTTCGCCTACGCCCGCGAGTGGCCCGATTCGTGGCAGGGGCTGATGGACATCGATTCCGGCCCGATCATCCCGGGCGTCGGCGCCAGCGCCGGCTCGAGCGGGTTGGCGTTCGTCGGCGCGAGCGCGTTCGGCGACCGGCCGCTGCTCCGGGGCTTGCTGACGTCGCTGGATTTCGCGGCGTTCCCGGTGGAACGGGCCGGCGGGCTCCGCTACGCGGCGAGCAACCAGGTGGGCGACGCCGTCCTGCTCTACGCGACGGTCCAGGGGCCGCTGTGGCGGAAAGTGCGGCAGGAGCTGCCCCGATGAGAGCGGCCTGGAGAAGGGTCCGGCGCGCGTTTGCGAGGAAAGTGCTTTCGCCCAAGTGCCTGCTCTTCGAGGCGGGCTGGCTGTGGCTGGGCTTCGGGGTCGCTCACGCCTGCGGGCTGCGCCGGTACGTCGGGATCATCAGCGGGACGCTGGAGCCGGCGCATCCGACGGGGTGCGCGGTGTGGGGCGCAATGTACGCGGCCCTCTACTTCGCGGCGGTGCTGCTGGCCCCGATCCTGTTGATCTCGTCCGGTCTGGCCCTCGGATGCCACTGGCTCCTGGCGGGCGGGCGCGGGGTCGGGTCGGCCGGCGGGGATTCGAGCGGATGCGGAGCAGCCGCGGGCGGGCAAAACGCTTGACTTTCGGCAGGGCCCTCTCTATAATCCCGCTTCTGTACGGAGGAGCCCGCCGTGGCGGGCGAAGGGATACTGTTTGCCGGATTCGCCCGGCTGGCCCGGCCGCCGACGATATCCCGACAAGGCCCCGCTCTCTATGGGCGATAATCTGGTCACGTCAGAGATGAAGGTACTTTCAGGAACCGCGAACCCGGACCTGGCCCAGGCGATCTGTTCCCACCTCGGCATCGGTCTGAGCGACGCGATGATCGAACGTTTCCCCGACGGCGAGCTGAACGTCAAGGTGCAGGACGATGTCCGCGGGGCCGATCTCTTCATCGTGCAGCCCACCTGCTACCCGCAGAACGACACGCTGATGGAGCTGCTGATGTTGATCGACAGCGTGGTCCGGGCCTCCGCCGGCCGGGTCACCGCCGTCATGCCCTACTACGGATACGCCCGGAAAGACCGCAAGGACGAGGGGCGGGTGCCCATCACGGCGAAGCTGGTGGCGAACATGCTGGTCACCGCCGGGGCCGATCGCGTCCTGGCCATGGACCTGCACGCCCCGCAGATCCAGGGCTTCTTCGACATCCCGGTCGACCACCTGTTCGCCCGGCCGGTCCTCCTCCGCCGGCTCCGCGAGATGGACCTCGACAATCTGGTCTGCGCCAGCCCGGACATCGGCAGCATGAAGATGGCGATCGGATACGCGCAGGCCCTGGGGACGGGCGTCGCGTCCTGCCACAAGCAGCGGGTCAGCGGCGCGGAGGTCAAGATGACCGCGGTCGTCGGCGAGGTCAGCGGCAGGAACGTACTCATCGTGGACGACCTCATCGCCAGCGGCTCCTCGCTCGCCATGGCCGCCGAATACCTGAGGGACGCGGGCGCCCGCGACATCTACGCCTGCGCCACCCACCCGGTGCTCTGCGGCGACGCCTATCCGCTGCTGGTCAACGCGCCCATCAAGAAGATCATCGTCACCGACACGATCCCGCTCCCCGACGACGGGGTGCCGGAGAAATTCGAGGTCGTCTCCGTGGCGGCGTTCTTCGCCGAGGCGATCAAGCGGATCCACATGAACATGTCCGTCAGCTACCTCTTCCGAGAGGCGGAATCCTGATGAACCAGCAGACGACGATCCAGGCCGAGCGGCGCGAGGCGACCGGTTCCGCGGCCGCCCGCCGGCTCCGCCGCAGCGGGAAGGTCCCCGGCGTGGTCTACGGGCACAAGGAAGACGTCGTGCCCGTCCAGCTCGGCGCCGACGACGTGCACCACCTGGTCGCCCACCGCGTGATGATGCTGGCTCTCGACATGGGCGACACGAGCGAGCAGGTGCTGGTCAAGGAGGTCCAGTTCGACCCGCTCGGCGAAGAGGTCCTGCACCTGGACTTCGAGCGCATCGCGATGGACGAGGAGGTCGAGATCGAGTGCCCGGTGGAGTTCGTCGGCACGGCGAAGGGGGTGGCCGCGGGCGGCGTGCCCGAGCACCCGGTGGCCGATCTGACCGTGCGGTGCCTGCCCGGCAACATCCCCGAGAACATCAAGGTCCAGGTCTCCGAGCTGGAGATCGGCGACACGATCACCGTGGCCGACATCGAGGCGCCGGACGGGGTCGAGGTGGTGACCGAGCCGGAGGCCGTGCTGATCACGATTCGGCCGCCGGAAGAGCTGGAGGAGGAAGAGGAAGAGGTGCTGCCCGAAGAGCCCGAACTGATCGGTCGCGAGGAGGAAGAAGAGCTGCCCGAGGAAGGAGAGGGCGCCGGCGAGGTCGAGGAAGAGACGGACCAGGCGAGTTAGCCGGGCGGCAGGAGCTGCGGTGTGCTGGCGGTCTTTGGCCTGGGCAACCCGGGAAGGCGATATCGGGGCACTCGCCACAACGTGGGGTTCGAGGTCATCGACCGGCTGGCCGAGGGGTGCGGCGCGACCGTCTCCCGGCGCCGGTACAACGCACAGGTGGCCGAGGCCGACACGGAGGCCGGCCGCCTGCTCCTGGTCAAGCCGCAGACGTTTATGAACGACTCGGGCCGGGCGGTCGCGGCCGCCGCCGGCTGGCACCGCCTGGAGCCCGACGAGCTGCTGGTGGTCTGTGACGACCTGGACATCGAGCTCGGCCGGATCCGGGTCCGGCGCCGGGGATCGAGCGGCGGGCACAAGGGCCTGCGCTCGATCGGCGCCGCTCTGGGCACGACCGCCTACCCCCGCCTGCGGGTGGGGATCGGCCGGCCCCCGATCGAGATGGACGCGGTCGACTTCGTGCTCGCCCGGTTCTCGGGCGGCGAGCGCGAGGTGATCGACCGGGCGGTCGAAGACGCCGCCGACGCCGTGCTCTGTTGGGCCGGCGAAGGAATCGACGCCTGCATGAACAAGTTCAATTGAGAGGACGAAAAGCTTGCGAGAATACGAAGGGATGTTTCTCGTCAACAACAAGAAGGCGTCGGACGACTTCGAGGGCGTCGCCGATCACATCCGCGCCCTGCTCGAACGCCGGGGCGCCTCCATCGACAAGCTCGAGAAGTGGGACTCGCGCCGACTCGCCTACCGCATCAAGGGCCAGAAGCGCGCCGTGTTCATTCTCGTGCGCTTCACCGCCGACCCCGGCCACATCGACGAGATCAAGCGCGAGTGCCGCATCTCGAACATCGTGCTGCGAGCGCTGATCCTCCGCGCCGACGAGGTCGGCACGTCGATGGAAGAGGCCCGCGAGCGGGAACGCGAACGCAAGCGCGAGGCCGCCGCCCGGGCCGCCGAAGAGGAGGCGGAGGAAGTGAAGGCCGCCGAGGCCGAAGAAGGCGAGACCGAAGAACCCGGCGCCGAACCCGCCGGGGGAGAGGAACCGAAAGCGGCCGCGGCGCCCGAGAAGGAAGAGCCCCCGACCGAAACCGAAGAAGAACAGGAAGAGGCCCGGGAACCCGAGGAGGCGGAGACGGCGCCCGGGCTGGCGGAAGAAGAACCATCAGCCGAAACCGAGCAGGAGCAACAACCAGAAGCCGCCGCCGAGGAACCTGAGCGCGCGGGTGAGGCGCCCGGGCCGGCGGAGGAAGAACCATCGGCTGAAACCGAGCAGGAGCAGCAGCCGGAGCCCGCCGAGGAACCCACTCCCCGGCAACCGGCCGAGCAGCCGGCCGAAGAGACCACCCAGTCACCGGCCGAACCGAGCGAACAATCGGAGCCGGAACCCGAAAAGAAACCTGACTAGGCGGGGCGTACGACCATGGCCAATTTGAACAAGGTTCTCCTGATCGGCAACGTGGCGCAGGACCCGGAGCTGCGCTACATCTCGTCCGGCACGGCGGTCCTCGACCTGCGGCTCGCGGTCAACCGCCGCACCAAACAGAAGGACGGCACGTGGGGCGAAGAGGCCACGTTCCTCGACGTCACCTGCTGGGGCCGCCAGGCCGAAAACTGCGCCGAGTATCTCAGCAAGGGGCGGCCGGTCTTCGTCGAAGGCTATCTCCGGATGGACCAATGGCAGGACAAGGAGACGGGCCAGAACCGTCAGCGGCTCCGGGTGACCGCCCAGAACGTGCAGTTCCTCGGCGGCGGCCGGCGCGGCGGCGGCGGGGGCGGCTCCGGCGGCGGACCCGGGCCCCGGCCGCCCGTCGATCAACCGCCCCAGCCCGAGGAAGACACCGACCTGTCCGACGACGACATCCCCTTCTAGCTACCAGGGAGGCATCAGCCACGCATGGCACGAAAACGACGACGATACACCCGGCCGGGCGACAAGTCCCGCTGCCGGTTCTGCAAACTCGAGATCGGCCAGGTGGATTACAAGGACGCCGACGTCCTGCGCAAGCTCCTCACCGGGCAGGGCAAAATCTTCTCCCGCCGGCGGTCGGGCAACTGCGCCGCACACCAGCGCAGCGCGAAGAAAGCGATCAAGCGGGCGCGGACCATCGGCCTGCTGCCCTACGCCGGCAGGTAGCCCCGAACCCAGTTGGAGGCCCCGGATGAAAGTGCTGCTCAGGGAGAGCGTCGACAAGCTCGGCGCACGCGGGGACATCGTCGACGTCGCCGACGGCTACGCGCGCAACTACCTGCTGCCCCGCGAGCTCGCCGTCCAGGCGACGGAGGCGAACTTCCGCCAGCTCGAAATCGAGCGCCAACGCATCGCCCGCCTCGCCGAGAAGGAGCAGGCCGAGCGCCGGGCTGCCGTCGAACAGCTCGAAAACAGCTCCTGCACCATCATCGCCGCCGCCAGCCCCGAGGGGCACCTCTACGGCTCGGTCGGCGAACGCGAGATCGCCGAGGTCCTCCAGGAGAGCGGCGTCGACGTGAAGCCGGCCGACGTCCGGCTCGACGAACACTTCCACGAGGTCGGCGTCTACCTCGTCGAGGTCGCCCTGGGGCCGGAGGACGTGGCCACGACCCGGGTATGGATCGTGGCCGAGTAGCGGGTTCGGATCGCCACCAGCAGGCCGCAACCGAGCGGACGCCGTACTCCCCACCGCGGGGACGACGTCCTGACAGCTCCGGAAATGATCGCATGGCCCAGGCAGAGTCCGCCGAACGCATCCCGCCGCACAGCGAGGAAGCCGAGGTCGCCGTCCTCGGCGCCGTCATGCTCGAGCCCAGGGCGATGAGCGCCGTGGCCCCGCTGCTCCACGCCGACTGCTTCTATCGCGCCGAAGACCGCACCCTCTACCGCGCGTTCGTCAACCTGTACAACCGCAACCAGCCCATCGACGTCGTCTCGGTCAAGGAGGAGCTGCGGCGGATGGGCGAGGAGGGCATCGCCTCGAACACCGACCTGTTCCTCACCCTCGGCAACCAGGTCCCGTCCGCCGCCAACGCCGAGTACTATGCCGAGATCGTCAGCCAGAAATATCTCCTCCGCTCGCTCATCACCGCCTGCAGCGATTCACTGGTCGACGCCTACGACCAGGCCCGCCCCGTCACCGACATCCTCGACTCCGCCGAGCAGCGCGTCTTCGACGTCGCCACCCGCTTCGAGGCCCGCCGCCCGACCGGGCTCGGCGACATCATCAACGCCGTCGTCGACACCATCATGAACCACCCCGAGCGCCTGGTCGGCCTGCAGACCGACTACCCCGATCTCGACGATCTGACCGGCGGGCTGCACCCGGGCGAGTTCATCGTGGTCGGCGGCCGGCCCAGCAGCGGAAAGACCACCTTCGCTCTCAACCTCATCGAACACATCGGCGTCCGCCAGGACCAGGGCATCCTCATGTTCAGCCTCGAAATGCCGCGCGAACAGATCGCCCGCAACCTCCTCTGCTGTCACGCCGGGATCGACGCCACCCCCATCCGCACCGGCCGCGTCGACAAGAGCCAGTGGGAGGACATCCGGGAGGCGGCGAGCGTCCTGTACGAATCGTCCGTGTTCATCGACGACTCGCCCGCTCTCACCTGCGGCCAGCTCCGCTCCAAGTGCCGACAGGTCTTCTCCCAGCACGACATCCGCCTGGTCGTCATCGATTACATGCAACTGATGTCCGGCGAGCGGACCGGGCGCGACAACTCCCGGCTCCAGGAGATCACCGACATCTCGCGCGGCATCAAGGGCCTGGCCAAGGAGCTGAACGTCCCCGTCATCGCACTCTCCCAGCTCTCGCGCGCCGCCGTCGGCGACGTCAGCCAGCGCCCGAAGCTCAGCCACCTCCGCGAGTCCGGCGCCATCGAGCAGGACGCCGACATGGTCATGCTCCTCTATCGGAACGAATCGGCGGAGCCGGAAGTGGCGAACATCACCGAGCTCATCGTCGCCAAGCAGCGCAACGGCCCCACTGGCACCGTGAACCTCACGTTCCGAAAGAACGAAATGCGATTTGAATCCTGGTCCGGATACCGGGGCGAACAGATGGGCGTCCCCGTGTCCGGCGAGGAGGACGAGCCGTTTTGACCGGCGGCCCGCAGGGGCGCCGGCCCGATGAACCGTTCCGGCCCGGGAGGCGAAAGATCGGCCTGACATCCGGCGACAAAGGGACTCGCCCGGCGCGGCTTGCTTCTTGTGCCCGTCTCGCTCTGCCGGGGGGCCTCCGGGCCCTCTTCCCCCTGCTGCTCCTCCTGGCCTGGCCGGCGTCGGCGGCCGAGTCGCCCGAGGGCAAGAGGATCACGGCGATCCGCTTCGTCTACCGGGACGCCCCGACGGGGTCCGAACGGCCGGTCCGCTCGCCCTCACCGCGCGCCCTCGCCCAGGAGATCCGGCTCAAGGTCGGGGCGGCGTTCTCGAGCGAGGCCGCCCGGGCCGACCGCGACGAGCTGATCACCGAACACGGCATGGCCTGCCTCGAAGTGCGGCCCGAGCCCGTCGCCGGCGGCGTCCGCGTCACCTACGTCTTCGAGCCCTCGCCCCGCATCTGGTCGATCAAGATCGCGCCCGCCGAGGGCGCCCCCGGCGTCGCCACCACCGAGCTCATGGAAAAGGCGGTCACCCTGCGGCAGGACGACCGGGTGACCCCCGGGCGGCTCGAGGCCGACCGCCGCCGCATCGTCCGCCATCTCCGGGGGCAGGGCTACTACTTCGCCACCGTCCGCGCCTGGGACCGCCCGGTCCCCGGCCGCGTCGGCTATGCCACCCTGCACTTCCGTGTCGACCGCGGGCCGAAGGTCCAGCCGCAGGAGATCACCATCACCGGCAACACGGGGATCCCCGACGACCGGCTCCGCGACCTGATGGAGACGGACGTCGACACGTTCTGGACCTCCCGCCGGTTCGTCGAGGGCGTGTACGAGGCAGACGTCAAAGCCATGGAGGGCCACTACGTGGCGGAGGGATGGAAGGACGCAAAGGTCACCGCCCGGCCCACGCTTTTCAACCCGGAAGAGGTGGTGGTCCGCGTGCGGCATGTCGAACGGGGCGGGCGCCGGGTCGTCACGTCGCTCCGCGTCGCCGGGGCCGAGACCGTGCCCTGCTCGCTCATCCGGCGGCGGTTCCTCACCCGGCCCGGCCGCACCTTCACGGTCGACCGGCTGCGGCGCGACCTCCGCTGGCTCGCCGCCCGATACGCCCGGCACGGCCTGTCCGCCCTCCCCGACGACGTCACCGTCGAGACAACCGAGAACACGACCACCGCCCGGGCCCTCTTCGCACTGGCCCGCGAGACCGTCGTCATCGACGTCGCCGTCGACGACCAGGGCCGCGCCGGGCGGGTCCGGTGTCGCACCACCGGGCCGTTCACCAACGAACAGATCGCCGACCTGCGTCCGCTGTCCCCCGGCGAGGCGGTGACGACGACCTCGCTCCTCCGCGCCGCCCGCGCCGTCGCCCGGTTCTACGGCCGCCGGGAGCCCGGGCACCGCTATGCCCTCCTCGATTACCAGCAGCGCAGCAGCCCCGACGCGGTGCGCCTGACCCTCCAGTTCATCAAGCGGCCGCCGGGCGACGAGTCCGTCGCCGCGCACCTCCGCATCCAGGTCGCCGAGGGCCCGCGCTACCGGGTCGGCGAGATCACGTTCGCAGGCATCGAGCCGACCCAGGAGGCGCACGTGCGCGACCGGCTCGGGATGACCAGCGGCTCGGTCTACTCGCCGCAGGGGCTGGCCGGCGACGCGTCGGCCGTCCGGCGCACGTTCCAGGAGATGGGCTACGCCGACGTGGAGGTCGACGAGTCGGCGAAGGCCCGGCCCGAGCAGCACGTGTTCGACGTCCGCTACCGGGTGACCCCCGGGCCGGTCTACTACATCAACGTGGTCCGGATCAGCGGGAACGACAAGACGCAGGCCACGGTGATCGAGCGGGAGATGGAGCTGGGGAGAGAGGAGCTGGGGCCGGAGCGGTTCGACGTGCGCAAGATCGCCCGCCGGGCGCAGCGGCTTCGGGACACCGGCTACTTCGACCAGGTTCAGGTCACCCCGGTGCCCAGCCCGCGGCGGGAGGACGGCAGGCGGTTCAAGGACCTGCACGTCCAGGTCCGCGAGGGGGTGACCCGCCGCTTCTTCGCGGGCGCGGGCGCCGGCTCCCAGGCCGGGGTGTTCGCCGACCTCCGGCTCCGCGACATCAACTTCGACATCAACGACCCGCCCCGGAGCTGGAGCGACTTCATCTCGGGCAAGGCGTACACCGGCGGCGGCCAGCAGTTCGACCTCTACGCGCGCGTCGGCAGCGGCGCGAGCGAATGCGGCGTCCAGTGGCACGAGCCGTGGCTCGGCGACCGGCCGGTCGAGCTCGGCCTCACCGCCGGGTTCCGCACCGAGGACCGCGACGAATACGACCTCGACCGACTGCTCGGCGAGATCACCCTGGGCAAGCGGTTCGGCCAGGACCAGCAGGTCACCGCCTATCTCAAGCTCCGGGCGCACCGCGCCGACGTGAACAGCATCGATCGGAACGCGCCGCCCGACGTCTGGGACGACCGCGGCGAGCACACGATCCTCGGGCTCACCGCCGGGCTCACCCGGGACGCCCTCGACCGGCGCACCTTCCCCACCGAGGGCAGCCGGTACACCGTGGCCGCCGAGCTGCTCGGGGATGCCCTGTTCGACGCGATCAAACTCCGAGCCGAGGGCCGCGTCTACAAGACCGTGTACGAGGCGGCCGACAAGACCCGCCACGTGGTCTCGGTCTGGGGCGGCGTGGCCAGCATCCTCGGGACGGAGCCCCCCGTGTTCGAGCGGCTGTACGCCGGCGGGCTGGGCTCGGTCCGCGGGTTCGAGCCGTACAGCATCAGCCCGCGCAACAAGCGCATCTATGCCGCGCCCCCGGGCGGGCCGAAGGTCCCGGTCGTCGGGAACGGCGACCCGATCGGCGGCCGGTTCCGCATCACCGGCGGCGTCGAGTACCTCTTCCCCATCATCAAGGACCGCCTGCGGGGCATCGTCTTCGTCGACGCTGGCTCGGTCGCCGACCAGTCGCTCGGCGTGGGCGACGCCCTCGGCGACCTCCGCGTGTCGACCGGGGTGGGCGCCCAGCTCACCCACTTCGGCCAGATCCCCATCGCTGTGTACGTCGCCGTCCCCCTGAAGAAGGAGAGCGGCGACGACACCCAGGCGGTCAGCTTCACCATCGGCTTCCACTGGCCGTAGCCCGGCCAACGCTTGCGCCGACAGCGAACAAACGGTATAACCACAGGGAACGAACGGGCACTCGGAGGCCGCCATGAGCGCGGGCGAATCGGGAACCTTCCGGCTCGACCACCTGGCCGAGCTCGTGGGCGGGCGCGTCGACGGCGACGCCTCGGTCGAGGTGGCCGGGATCGAGGGCCTGCGCCACGCCGCTCCCGGACAGCTCAGCTTCCTCGCGGACCCCCAGTACACCCACCAGGTGCCCGAGACGGACGCGGTGGCCCTGCTGGTGCCGGCGGACTTCGAGCCGCCGGCCGGCTGCGACCTGTCGCTCATCCGCGTGGACCACATCGCCGCGGCGCTGACCCGCCTGGGCGAGCTCTTCGCACCGCCCCCGCCCCCCCGCTGCGACGGCGTCCACCCCACGGCCTTTGTCGGCGACGAGGTCGCCCTCGGGGCCGGCGTCTCCGTCGGCCCGTCGGCGGTGATCGAGGCCCGGGCGCGGATCGGCGACGACGCGACAATCGGGCCGGGCGCGTTCGTGGGATACGAAGCGGCCGTCGGCGCCGGCACGTCGCTGGCCGCCGGGGTCAAGCTGTGCCACCGGTGCCGGGTGGGCGACCGCTGCATTCTGCACCCGGGCGTCGTGATCGGCGGCGACGGGTTCGGTTTTTACTTCGACGACGGCGCCCACCGCAAGATCCCGCAGATCGGGACGGTCGAGGTGGGCGACGACGTGGAGATCGGCAGCAATACCACGATCGACCGCGCCCGGTTCGGGGTGACCCGCGTGGGCTCCGGGACCAAGATCGACAACCTGGTGATGATCGCCCATAACGTGCAGATCGGCGAGCACTGCATCATCACCGGCCAGTGCGGGATCGCGGGCAGCGCGACGATCGGCAACTACGTGATGATCGGCGCCCAGACCGGGGTGCTGGGCC
>JAWODX010000294.1:0-10469 GCA_046483085.1 Planctomycetota bacterium | reverse complement strand
CCGGCAAACTGGTGGGGCAGACATTCCTGTCTGCCGCACAGTATGGAAGAACGGCTGCTCCACGGAGTTTTGGCAGGCGCCCTTCATCTGCGTCTCTTTCATGGGCGCTGATTCCGCTGATTCCGGATCACGTCACCTCAGTGCAACTTAGCACTACAACGCTACAGTGCCGCAAGCGGATCGGCGTAAGGCACGGGCGAAGAACGCAATACGGAACTCTTCACCTGTATCGTGGCAGACAGGAATGTCTGCCCCACCCATGCGGCGGACTCTGGCCGGTGGGGCAGGCATTTCTGCCTGCCCGGCCATTGCGCGGGGGCTGCCGGACCGCAGGCAGCCAGGAAAAGTAGCGTTGTAGTGTTAGTGTCCCAACCCGCCTCTCGTCGCGCCCTTTGTGCCCTTCGTGGTGGATGGACCCGGGGCAGCCCCCTCTGGTCCCGGGCATCCGTGTGCATCCGTGGTTTTTTGCTTCCTCATCTGCCGCCGGGCGCTGGTATCGGGCGGGCCGAAGTGGTACGATTGAGGCGCGATGAACCTCCGGATCTACCGGTGCCGGGAATGCGGCAAGCGGCTCCATCCGTGGACGCCGATGTGTGACAACTGCCGGCGGCTGGCGCCGGCGGTCCTCTTATGGGGAGTCCTGGTGGTCGTCGGCGGGATCCTCGGCGCCATGCTCCTGCTCGAATGGGCGTTCGACTTCCCGCTGCTCGGCTGAGCCCCGATCACGCCGAACAGGGAGCGCGGACGTGACACCCGAGACGGTCGGCAAGTGGATCATGGCGGCCGGGCTGGTCCTGGTCGCAGGCGGCGGGCTGGTCTGGCTGGCCGGCCGATCGGGCCTGCCGCTGGGCCGCCTGCCCGGCGACATCCGCGTCGAGACCGACCACGGATCGTTCTACGTCCCCGTCACGACGTGCCTCGTGATCAGCGCGGTGCTCTCGCTGGTGATGATGCTCGTCCGCTTCCTGCTCAGGAGATAGCGGGCGACTCCGGCGTGCTCTCCACGTCCGCCGTCTCGCGCCCGGCGCTCGATTCGGCCCGGACCGGGCCGAGGGCCTTGATCACGACGACGGTCATGTCGTCGAACTGCGACTTCCCCTGTGCGAAGGTCTGGACGGCGGTGATCGCCCGCTCGCAGATCTCCTGGGAGGAGAGCCGGCGGGCGTTCTTGAGCACTTCCCGGAGGCGGGCCATGCCGAATTGCTCGCCGTGGGCGTCCGTGGCCTCGGTGATCCCGTCGGTATAGAGAAGCATCACGTCGCCGACCGACAACCGGCAGGGGTCCTGGCGCATGTCCTCCTGCTCGATCACGCCGAGCGGGACGCCGCTGGCGGGGAGCGCAACCGACTGGTCCTCCCCCTGGGTGACCAGGCCGGGGTTGTGCCCCGCGTTCACGTAGGAGATCGAGCCGTGCTCCGGATCCAGCACAGCGTAGAAGCAGGTCACGAACATGTCGTAGTTGACGTCGTGGAGCATGAAATCGCTGGTCATCTGGAGGACTTCGACGGTGGACGGCCGCTCGCGCGAGTAGGCGCGGATGAGGCAGCGGGAGAATCCCATGAACATGGCGGCGGGCAGGCCCTTGCCCGCCACGTCGGCGACCACGATCCCCCACCGGCCGTCGGGCAGCGGGATGAAGTCGTAAAAGTCGCCCCCCACCTCGCGGGCCGGGATGCTTCGGGCGGCGACCTCGAAGTCGCCCATCTGCGGGCAGGAGGCGGGGAGGAACGATTCCTGCATGTCGGCGGCCAGCCGCATCTCGTGGTGCTGCGCCTCCCGCTCGGCCGCCGCCCGGGCCAGCCCCTCCATCGACGTCTGCAGTGATTCCGCCATCTGGTTGAACGCGTCGGCCAGCAGCCCCAGCTCGTCGTTCGATCGGACCCGGACCCGGTGGTCGAACTCGCCCTCGCCGATCACCTTCGTCGCCGTCGCCAGGTCGTGGACCGGCCGGCTGATCCGCCGCGCCAGCATGCTCGACAGCAGCGCCCCGCCCAACAGGCCAATGGCGGTCAGCCCCGCGATCTGCCGCGACGCCGACGCCGCCATGGCCCGAAACTGGTCGGTCGAAAACCGGCAGGCGAACACCCAGCCGTCGTGGTGCTTGTACGCCAGCGGCACGGCAGCGACCAGGGAGTCGCCGAGGAACACCGCCGCCGGCAGGTCCGTCTCCCGCGCCTCCCGGACCACCGAATCGACTCCGTGCCAGTACTCCGAGACGACGTCCTGCCTGGGGAACCGCGAATGCCAGGCGACGAGCTGGCCGTTGCCCTCGGCCACGTAGACCGCCTGGAAGTTCGCCACGTCGCTGGGGCTGTGGGACAGGGTCGCCGCCATGCGCCGCCAGGCGTCCCGCTCGGCCAGGCGCACCTTGCTCGCCGCCACCGCCTTCGCCTCGGGCGACGGCCAGCCGCCCGGCGGCAGCTCCACGCTCGGCGTCCGCTCCACCGCGATCGTCCCCGCGTTCGCCAGCAGCGACGCCGTGTCCATGGCGTCCTGCTTCGCCCGCTCCCGCAGACCGCGCGACGACAGCCACATCCCCGCCCCGGCCACCAGGGCCAGCGTGCCCACGAGCAGCCCGTTCAGGTAAAGCGTCAGGCGCGTGCGCAGCGTCATCCCTCTCTCCCTTCTTCGCTGTCAGCCGCCACGGACAAGTATCGGCCGAGACGGGCGGGAGTTTAAGGGACGTGAAGGAAACTCGCGCGCTCCCAACGGGCGCGGCGCACCGGAGAGCCGGGCCTCCCGGCCGGCCCCCTCTTGTCGCCGTCGGTGGTCAGCCGGCGTCGAGGTATTCGCGCCGGACCTTGCACACGTACGTGTAGAGCGGATTGACGAACTGCGTCACGCGCGCCTCGAGCACCTGGGCGAGGAGCATGTGCGCCGCCGTCGCGCCGAAGCCGAACGCGTCGACCATCCAGCGGATCAGGTCGGCCAGCGCCTGGCGGAACGCGTCCTCGGCCGGCCGGGCGAACCCGGTCGTCATGATCCAGTCGCCGTGCTCGATGCGCGGGTTCCGAAACCGGTCCGGCCGATCGCCCACCTCGACCCGCAGGGTCAACCGGGCGCCCGTCTCGATCCCGCCGGCGCCGTCGATCTCGCCGTCTCCCTGCACCGCATGCACGTCGCCGACGTGGAGCCGGGCGCCGTCGACGAAGACCGGCAGGTGCACGCGCGCACCGGCCCCGATCTCCGGGACGTCGAAGTTCCCGCCGAACGCGCCGTTGTGCGCGTTCGAGAGCACTTCGTCCGGCCGAGGCACCCCGATGTAGCCGACCAGCGGCCGGGCGGGGAGCCGGGGGCGTTCGGACCACTCGACGAGCCCGTCGCGGATCCGAACGGCCTTGAACGTCGGCTCCAGCGCGAGCCCGGGGGCCACCGGGCTCTCGTCCCGCACCCGTGTGTAGCCGTACTCGTGCAGGGCGACGTCGAGCACGTGGACGGTCAGGAGCCCGCCGGCCGTCGCGCCGTCGACGCCGATGCACCCCGTCGATGCGTTGATACCCCCCTCGGCGTCGGGGGCGTGCCGGCCGGTGTGCGAGTCGAACTGCGCGCCGCAGGTCGGCACGGTCTCCACCTCGAACGTCTCGCCCGGCTCGACGGTGAAGGTCACCGGGTTCGAGGCCGACGTGTACGAGTAGGTCACGTCCGGTTCGGCGCAGCGCATCGTTCCTCCTCCTTTCCGGCTCGGGGTCGCCGCCGGCTACTCGGGCAGCGGGTGGCAGAGCACGGCGTGGATGGCCCGCCGCGCGCCGTCGGCGGACAGGTCGGGCAGGACTTCGCCCACGATCTGGTCGATCCGCGCCCGCTCCTGCTTCTCCAGGTCGAGCTTGTGCCGCTCGGGCGGCTCGCGCGAGGTGAACCAGTCGCACGACCCGCCGCAGACGTACTTGTGCAGCTCCGTCCGCGCCGCCGGGCGCTCCAGGCCGAACGCCGCCATGATCTTCTCGATGATTCTGTCAACGCGTTCCTGCCGGCTGTCCTCGGTCACGATTCGTCTCCTCCGTTCAGCGTGTCTTGTCTTGCCAGCACCGCCCGGCGCACGTCCCGGATGGTGCGGGCGCCGCTCTCCATGATCTCGTCGACGACCGCGCGGGCGCGGTCGAGCCGGTCCGCCGGGACGAGGCGCGAGCCGGAGAGGTCGTCGATCACGTCGCGGTGCGGGCCGCCGCCGTCCGTCTCCCACGCGCGGACGATGCGGCGCTCGCGTCGGAGCCCGCCCCACCGCAGGTGAAGGAAGAAGGCGAGGGTCATGCGGCGGAAGGTGGCCTCGGGGACGCCGTTCTGCCGGACGATCTGCTCGCGGGCCTCGTCGAGCGTATCCGCGTGCAGGTTGGTCGCCAGCATGTGCCCGGCCGTGGGGAGCTCGAAATAGTCGCGCAGCTCCCGGCCCCAGAGATAGGCGAACCAGTGCCCCCGGCCGATCTCGTGGCAGACGTAGCAGCGGCGCGGGGCCGGATGGGCCAGGCCGTCCTGGATGGCCGCGCCGTCGCCGGCGGCGGCGAGTTCGACGTCGGCCGGCACGAAGTTGAGCAGCGCCCCCATGGCCGTCGTCTTGCCCGCGCCGCCCGGGTTCGCCCCGACCAGGAACGACGCCCCGCGGCTGATGGCGGCGAGCGCGTAGGCGGCGAGCCCCCGGCTGAACGTGCCGGCGTCGATCAGGTCGACGATCGACAGCATGCGCCCGCCGCGCTGGTTGCAGCGGTCGATCTCTGCGCAATGTCGCTCGACGTCTTCCGGCACCGCTTCTCCGTGGCCGCTGGTCGGCTCTTCGTCCGGAGGGATTATACGGGCGGCCGGTCGCCTGTAAACTCGCGCCGCGGCGAGCATTCGGATTTTGACTTTTGCCCGCGCCGCCCGTATGATATCGCCGTTCGTGAACCTGACTCTGGGAGACTGGGAGGCAAATCGTATGGACACGCTGAAGGTGGGCGTCATCGGGACGGGGTTCATCGGCCCGGCGCACGTCGAGGCGCTCCGGCGGCTCGGCCACATCGAGGTCGTCGCACTGGCGGAGGTCGATCAGGAGACGGCCGAGGCGAAGGCCGACCTGCTCGGCATCCCCAATGCCTACGGCGACTACCACGACCTGCTCGACGACGACGAGCTCGTCGCGGTCCACAACTGCACCCCGAACAAGCTCCACTACCCGCTGAACCGGGCGATCCTGGAGGCGGGGAAGCACTGCATCTCGGAGAAGCCGCTGGCGATGAACGCGGACGAATCGCGCGAGCTCGTCGAGCTGGCCGAGGGGTCCGGCCTGGTCCACGCGATGAACTTCAACTACCGGCTGAACCCCGTCGTCCAGCACGCCCGGGTGATGATCGAGCGGGGCGAGATCGGCGACGTGTGGCACGCCCGCGGCGCCTACGCGCAGGACTGGCTGATCAAGCCGACCGACTACAACTGGCGGATCAACCCGGAGGACTCCGGTCCCAGCCGCTGCTTCGCCGACATCGGCAGCCACTGGTGCGACACGGTCCAGACGCTATCCGGCGCCCACGTGGCCGAGGTGATGGCCGACTTCAGCATCGTGCACCCCGAGCGGATGCGCCCGAAGGGCGAGATCGAAGCGTTCGCCGGCAGGCAGCTCGAGCCGGAAGACTACGACGCGTACGAGGTCCGGACCGAGGACCTGGCCATGGTGATGATGAAGCTGTCGAACGGCGCCACCGCGTCGGTCGTCACCACCCAGGTCAGCGCCGGGTTCAAGAACGGGTTCACGTTCACCATCGACGGCTCGGAGGCGTCGATCAGTTGGGACCAGGAGCGGCCGAACGAGCTGTGGATCGGCCACCGCGACCGGCCGAACGAGAAGCTGGTGAAGGACCCCGACCTGCTCGACGACGAGATCGCCGAGCTGGCCCACTTCCCCGCCGGCCACCCCGAGGGCTACCCGGTCGGGACGAAGAACATGTGCCTGCTCGCCTACCGCGACATCCGGGCCGGCGGGCCGTCTGAGAAGCCACTCTACGCCACGTTCGCCGACGGGCACGCCGAGATGTGCATCGTCGACGCCGCCATCGAAAGCGCGAAGACGCGGCAGTGGACGAAGGTGCAGCACTGAAAAACGTGCCACAGGTCCTGTAGGATCTATCCCTGACTGACCCCGGCCACGGGACAGACAATGAGCCGGAGCGACATCGACTCGATCCTGAAGCAGTGCAAGCGGGCGCTGCGAGAGGCATACGGCGACCGATTCGCCGGACTCGTCCTGTACGGCTCGATGGCCCGCGGTGACTACGACGCCGAGAGTGACATTGACCTGCTGGTCCTGCTCCGGGGCAACGTGCGAACCGCATCGGAGATCGACCGGATCGACGAGGCTCTGGAGCCCGTCCAGCTCGAAAGCGGACGACTGATCTCGCCGCAGGCGGTCTCGGTCGAGGACTATCGGGAGGGCCGTTGGTCGTTCCTGCGAAACGCCGCCCGGGAGGGAACGCGGGTATGACCGCCGAAGCGGAGAGAGGCGCGGAAATCCGAGACAACCTGCTTCGATGCGACGACTCACTCGCCGCCAGCGAGGAGTTATTGGACAACGGCCGATGTGATATTGCTGCATCGCGTGCGTACTACGCCGCGTTCTACGCGGCCAAGGCACTGCTTCTGAGCGCGGGCATCGACCGGGGGAAGCATAGCGGCGTCATTGCCGCGATCCACGAGAGATTCGTCAAGACGGGACGGCTTTCCCCTGAGTGCGGCGCGGCCATTCGCAGGCTCTTCCGGCTGCGGGGGATCGGCGATTACGGAGCCCCCGAGCATGTGTCGCAGCAGGAGGCGCGAGACGCGCTAAACCTGGCACACGAGTTTGTGGCAGAGGTGAAACCCCTGGTCAAGGAGGACAGAACATGAAATTGGGTGTGTTCATGGCGCTGTTTGGGGACCAGTCGCTCGACGAGGCGCTGGACTACGTGGAGGAGCTCGGGCTGGACGCCGTCGAGATCGGCACGGGGAACTACCCCGGCGGCCCGCACTGTCCCGTCGACGAGCTGCTGGAGAGCGACGAGAAGTGCTCGGAATGGCACGAGAAGATCACGAGCCGCGGGCTCGAGATCAGCGCCCTCTCCTGCCACGGCAACCCGCTCCACCCGGACGACGAGTTCGCCGCCGCCAACCACGAGGTGCAGCGGAAGACGATCCGGCTCGCCGAAAAGCTCGGCGTCCGGACGATCGTCACCTTCTCCGGCTGCCCCGGCGACAGCGAGTCGTCGGCCCGGCCGAACTGGGTCACCTGCCCCTGGCCGCCCGATTTCCTCGAGACCCTCGAATGGCAGTGGGACGAGAAGGTCATCCCCTACTGGACCGAGGAGGCGAAGTTCGCCGAGGACCACGGCGTCCGCGTCGCCTTCGAGATGCACCCGGGCTTCGTCGTCTACAACACCGAGACGATGCTCCGGCTCCGCGAGGAGTGCGGCGAGGCCCTCGGCGCGAACTTCGACCCCAGCCACCTGTTCTGGCAGGGGATGGACCCGCTGGTCTCGATCAAGGAGCTCGGCGACGCCATCTTCCACGTCCACGCCAAGGACTGCCGCGTCGACCCGCAGAACACCGCCGCGAACGGGGTGCTCGACACGAAGCACTACGGCGACGAGCTGGCTCGGTCGTGGATCTTCCGCACCGTCGGCTACGGGCACGGCGCCGATTTCTGGACCGATTTCGTCAGCCTGCTCCGGACCGTCGGATACGACGACGTCCTCTCCATCGAGCACGAGGACAGTCTGATGAGCCCGGGCGAGGGGTTCGAAAAAGCCGTCCAGTTCCTGCAGGGCATTCTCCTCCGCGAGGAGCTCGGCGAGATGTGGTGGGCGTGAGGCAGGGAGCTTGTGGCTCGCGCGGCACCTGCCATGGTCGCCGGGTCACGGATGAGTGAGGAGAGCGGCATCGATGAGCGTGCATGTGCCGGTGAGCCGCGAGCAGATCGCCGGGCTTTGCCAGCGGTGGAAGATTGTTGAATTCTCTCTCTTCGGCTCCGCGGTGCGGGGGGAGTTCGGACCTGAAAGCGACGTGGATGTTCTGGTCGCGTTCGCCCCGGACGCCGGCTGGAGCCTGTACGACCTGGTGAACTTGGTCGACGAGCTGCAAGCCCTGTTCGGGCGATCTGTCGACCTGGTCGAGCGGGACGCGATTCGGAATCCGTTCCGCCGCCGAGCCATCCTGTCCGAGCGCGAGGTCCTGTATGCGGCCTGAAGAGCGCGACGCCGCGTACTTGTGGGATATGCTGGACGCCGCACGCACGGTGCAAGAGTTCGTAGCCGGGAAGGCTCTGGATGATTATGTGGCCGATCGCCAGCTCCAGCTCGCGGTGGAACGGGCGATCGAAATCATCGGAGAAGCAGCACGACGGGTTTCAAAAGACTTCCGAGCCGCACATCCTGAGATCCCCTGGCGGCCCATTATCGGGCAGCGGCATGTCCTGGCCCATGAGTACGGCGAGATCAAACACGAACGCATCTGGGCGGTCGCGACGCGACACGTGCCGGAATTGATCACGTTGCTTGAGCCCCTGGTCCCCACCGAACCGGACGATGAACAATAAGAGATCCGGCAACGCGCTGCAGGAGAGCTGAGTGTGAGCAGATACAAGAGGTGGACCGGCGTTGTCGTGGCCCTCGTTCTGGCCGCGAACAGCGAAGTTCTGGCCGGGGGCTGGCGGCCGCCGGACACGCCCGACCCGGCCAAGGGATACAAGTGGGGGGCCGCGGCGAAGCGGCACCTGACGCCCGACCAGATCAAGCAGCTCGACCGCGACAAGATCCTGGTCACGAATCAGGCGTTCAAGCAGGTTTTCACCCCCTACCTCGAATCCGATCTCCCGCTCTTCATCACGTCCGACTCGCTGCTCAACGCGTTCCACGTCCTCTACGAAGAGTCGGTGATGCGGATGGAGCAGGCGAACGCCGGCAGGCTGACCGAGATCCTCCTCACGGTCTGGAAGAACCTGCCGTCGGCGGCCAAAAACGTCAAGGGGAAGCCGAAGCTGACCGCCGCCGCGCTGCGCCGGGCACAGGTCGTCGTCGGCACCGCGCTCAAGCTCCTCGGCGACGGGACGACCAAGCCGGATAAGGACGTGGCGAAGCTCATCGACGCCGAGGTGAAGCGGATCACCGAAGCGAAGGCGCAGATGAAGCCCGCGTGGCTCGGCCCGCCCGACGACACGTTCCTCGCGCTCGACTACAGCCGCTACAAGCCGCGCGGGTTCTACACCAAATCCGAGCGGCTCAAGCGATACTTCCGGGCCGTGAGCTGGCTGCAGTCGATCCCGTTCCGCGTCTCGAAGGACGAGGAGCTGCTCGCCATCCTCATGCTGGGGAACACCGTGACGTCCGGGCGCTTCCACACGGATTTTGCAAGGGAGGAAGCGTTCCGGTCCTACTTCCAATGCTATCGCCGGTTCGTCGGCGCCGGCGACGATTGGGACCTGATGGACGCGGCCCACGAAGCGCAGAACGAGATCTCGGACCTGGCCGACAAGCGGGCGTGGCTGCTCAAGAAGGCCAGGGGGCACGGCGAAGGCCCGAAGATCAACGACCAGGTCCGCTTCGCGCCCGACGACCCGTCCGTGACCGCCGAGCCGAACTTCCGCGTCATCTCGGCATACCGCACCCCAGACGCGATCCTCTTCCAGCGGACGACCGACCGGCGGCAGTTCCGGGCTCCGCTTCGCCCGTTCCCCGACGGGCTCGAGGTCTGCGCCGCGCTCGGCTCCTCCTTCGCTCGCTCAAAGCTGACCTACGAGGACCGGAAGAAACTGCTGGCGAAAATCGACGGGGCGAAACCGTTGTTCAAGGGCCACAGCCTCTATTGCCAGTATCTCCGTGCCGTCTCGGCCCTGCTCGACGAGCCCGAGCCCGACGCGCCGAAGTTCATGTCCCGGGCGCCCTGGCAGATCAAGAGCTGCCAGGCGGCGCTGGCCGGCTGGGCCCAGCTCCGCCACACCTGGGCGCTCCAGGCGAAGCAGACCGTCCACTACATGGGCCTGACCATGAAGCCGCCGGGCTTCGTCGAACCCGAGCCCGACTTCTTCGCCCGAATGGCCGACCTCGTCGCGGCCACCGAGACCCTCTTGGAGAAGGTTGGCGCGTTCGAGCCGAACACAAGCGACCTCGTCGGCAAGCTCCGCACGGGCGCTGACCTGCTCGAAGAGAAGGGGGCGGACAAGAAAGGCCGCGAGGCGCTGAAGAACCTGACCGACGCGGAGCGGGTCGTCGTCGCGGAACCGGCGGAGCTTCTGATGAATACGGCCCCGAAGTACATGGCTCGGATCATGGACTCCAAGCCCGAGGACTCCGGCAAGCTGCTGATCAAGGGGATGCGAGAACTCGCCGACCAACTCGAAACCGGGAACGTCCCCGACGACAGGCTCTTTCGCAGGGTGCTCGCGGAGGCGCAGTTCGACCTCCAGCCGCTCTGGCGGCGGCTGCAGACGGTGTGCCTGAAGCTCGAAGCGCTCGCCCACAAGCAGCTCCGCGGGACGG
>JAWODX010000254.1:0-5624 GCA_046483085.1 Planctomycetota bacterium | reverse complement strand
GAAGCTGCGACAGCACGATCTTCGCCCCCGCGCGGGGGGCGAAGATCGTGCTGTCGCAGCTTCGGCGCCCGGAGCCGGGCGTTTCAATCCACGCCCCCGCGCGGGGGGCGAAAGTGGGCCCGGAATCGGTTGGGCTGCAAGAGGTTGTGCGGGCGTTTCCGCGAACCTCGTCGCGAATGTCAAAAAGAGGCCCGAAACACACGGGGCTCTCCGCAACCGCTTCCGGTACGACAGTTTATCACATCGCGAACACCCCGGACAAGTCATGTGCGGGGCAGGTTCGCGGAACGGTCAGACAATCAAAGGTCCTTCGGGGTCGTACGTTTCCTTTGCTCCGATATGTTCGACCCGCCGCTTCCAATTCTTCCCGAGGAAATAGAATCGCAGGCTGTCTTCTTCGGGGTCGGCCTCGTCGATCAGCCGGCGGCGGAGGTCGGCCCATTGAGCCGGGTCGACCAGGCATTCGAAGAGCGAGTTCTGGACTCGCTGTCCGTAGGCCACGCAGACTTTGGCGACGCGCCGGAGGCGCTTCCGCCCCTCCTTGCTATCGGTCCGAACATCGTATGCAACGAGCACGAGCATAGTGTTTCTCACTTCCAGAAGAATGGCGGATACCCGTCGAGGTCCCCCCTGAGGTGTCGGGCAAGCAACAGTGCCTGGACGTGGGGCAGCAACCCGATGTGGATGCGGTCGTCGGTGAACGGGTGTGTGATCGCGTCCTGCTTGCGTTTCTGATAGGCGACGAGTACCGTCTTGCGCGTGCGGTCGTCCATGCGGACGGCGCCGGATTCTGTCTGGACCATGCCGCCGGGCTTGATCTGCTGGCGGTTGACGAGGGAGAGCGCAAGCCGGTCGGCGAGGATGGGGCGGAGTTCTTCCATGAGATCAAGCGCCAGACTCGGCCGGCCGGGCCGGTCACGGTGCAGGTAGCCGACGGCGGGGTCGAGGCCAACAGATTCGAGTGCGGATCGGACGTCGTGGGTCAACAAGACGTAGAAGAACGAGAGCAGCGAGTTCATATTGTCGAGCGGCGGGCGGCGGCTGCGTTCGTGGAAGAAGAAGCCATCTTTCTGCGCGGTGACGAGATGATCGAAGACGCCGAAGTACGCGCCGGCGGCTTCGGCCTCGCGGGCTCGGATGGAGTCGAGCGGCCCTGTGTGTGCCGCTCGGTCGAGGACGCGCTTCATGCGCCGAGCAGCGGTCCGAAGTTCTTCTCGAGATTGGTTTGACTCGTGTTCGCGGGCGGCTCGCAGCAGGACGGTGCGCTGGTTGGCGATCTTCGCGACGACCATATCGCGTGCGATGTCCGCGCTTTTTTCGAGATCATCGGCGCGGCGGTACTGTTCCCGGCGGAGCAGGACGTTGCCGGAGACGGGGCCTTGGATCCGAGCGAGGAAGCGGCCATTTCGGCTGAGGAAGGAAACGGCCACATCGTTTTCGGCGCAAAGGCGCATCAGGGAGGGGCTGCAGGAGACGCGGCCGAAGGCGACGATTCCGCCGAGCGTGTGGACGGGCACGCGGATCCGGGTCTCTTTTTCGACACGAACGAGGACGTTGCTCGATTCGCGCGCCAGGTATGCGCCGTCAGTGGTCACGTAGAGGGTGTTGAGTATGCGTTTCACGCCTCGGTCTCCTGCTCGATTTGTGCGAGGGCGCGTTCGACATAGCCGCGAGCGCTTCGGTGTCCGGCAAGCTTGGGCATACATTGATCCAGCAGGGAACAGCGGCGGCATTTCTTGCCGTATGTACCGGGCGGGGTCACCCCGTTGGCGGTCAACTGGTGGAGCCGACGGGCTGCGTCTTCGGTTCGGCGTCGGAGTCCAGCATCAAAGGCGATCTCGTAGCGCTTATGCTTCTTACCGTAGAAGAGGCAGCCGAGATTAACTGAGACTGACAGCATCTCCTCCAGGCAGAGGGCTTGTGCACAGAGTTGAACCTTATCGCTGTCATCTGCCTTCGGCCGGCCGCGCTTATACTCGACGGGGTAGGGGCGCCACAGGCCGGGCGTCTTCTGAAGTTGCGCGCCGGCAGGGTTTCGCGAGCCGTGTTTCTCTTCGATGCGGTGGAACTCGACAATATCGGCCTTGGCCGACAGCCCGAGCCGGAGTGAGCGCAGGCGGAGGCCGCGCACGATGCGAACGTCGCCGCGGGACTCCGACTCGGGCAGGTGGGCGCGGTCGTGGAGGTGCCGACCCTCGGTGGTGAGCCGGTTTTCGGCCCAGATCCCTTCCAGATGTATGAGCCCCCACTGGCGCTCGCAGAAGATGAGGTGCTGCAGTGCCGAAAGTGGGAGCAGGTCCTCCTCGTCGTACATGGCCGACCTCAGAGCAGCTCGTGGACTGTGATGCCGTCCGGCAGATCTGTGGTGTCCAGTGCGACCTCGTAGTCGTTGAATGCACGGGCGGGCTTCGAGGCGTCCTTGCGCGCGATGCTGACACGGTCAAAGAGCGCATGGGCCGGAGCGTTGCCGAGCGGGCTGTCGTGCTCGAATGCCCAGATTTTTCGGGACGCCATCTCGCCGCGGGCGGCCGACCGGTCGTGTTCGAACATCATCTTGAGCGCTTGCCAGAGGAGCTCGAGGTCGTCGTTCGAGAAGCCGGTGTCGGCGGCCAGATACGGGGAGATGAATCCGTGGGCGACATACAGAGCGTACGGGATGATCTGCTTGCGGCCCATTGTTCCGGTGATCTGGCCGTGCTTCTTGATTTGGCTATCCGCCTCGCGTTGGGTGGCGACGGCCTTTCGGACGATCGACTGTTCGAGAGCGGCGATCGGGTCGACCGAGCGTGCGAAGGCGATCTGGACGGGGCCGCGGACCTGGCCGCAGTTGATATCGAGGGTAAGCACGGCGCCGAACGTGCGGATATCGTAGAACGTCTGGCACATCCACGCGCGGGCTTTCTCGACGTTGGAGAGCTTCTTGTCTTTCTGCTTTTCCTTGACATCCAGACCCTGCGCCTCGTACGCCTGCTCGTGCAGCGGCTGCAGCACGCTGCGATGTTTGACGTATAGGTCATAGCCCTGCTCCGGTTCGCGGCTCTCGGGATCGGTCTTGGCGAGCCGGACGAAGTCCCGGATCTTTCGCTTCAGGCAGACGTCCGAGACAAGGCCGTGGCCTGTCTCCGGGTCGATGCGCGGCGCGTTCCCGGTGTCCGGGTCGCCGTTCGGGTTGCCGTTGATGACGTCGAACAACATTGCGAAATCATACCGATGATCGATTGCGGCCATTGCTACCTCCTTCGTGAAGGAATGGTCCCTATTGCAGCGAGGCCCACGTCAGGCCTCGGCATTTGCCTCTGCAGCGGCCCGGTCCTCTTTGCTCATCCAGAGCCAGTGGCGCTGGTGATGGTAGCCGAGGACGAACAGGCCTTGCTGTTCGAGGTCCAGGTGAGCGGGGAATCCGTCGAGCCCACTCGCGATCTCGTCGGCCTGCTTGTCGAGCCAGCCGGCGGTTCCCGACGTTTGGTCATTGTCCTTCGCTTTCCGAGCGTGGTGGCGAAGGTTCTTGAGCAGCCGCGGGAAGACGGCGGCCGGGGTAGCCGATGCGCCGCTGAAGTAGCGGTCGACAACGGACGCGTTCACGTCGCCGAGCGCGGTCTGTTGCATGCGCTCGATCACGGCGAGCAGCCGGCCGAGCAGGTAACCCGGGCTTTGGTTCTTCGGGTCCATTTCGCTTGTCACCTCCTTGTAGAGAGTGGTTTCGGGCATTCGCCGTTTGCGACGATTCAGCACGGCCTTGATCAGGGCGGCTCGCGCGTCCCGCCGGTTCAGGTCTGCCCAGTCGCTCCGTCCGACCTCGGCTCGGGACCGCTCGATCGCCCGAGTGAGTACCGAGAAGGGATACAGGGTTCCCCTGACCGCGGCGTCGAAGACCTGGGCGGCCAGGTGGGCCGGGATCTGGGCGCGGTCGCCGCGTGTCGCCAGCGACTCGAGCAGGAGCCGGAGCGGGAGCTGCGGGGGCAGGCCCCGTTTCTTGGGCTTCGGGACGTTGCGAACGATGGCGAGGTCGGCGAAGTGCTGTGCGACATTCTGGACCACCTGCTCGACGGTAGACTCGAACCAGTCCTGGACGGTCGCCCGGCCTTGAGCGCCCTTGAGCACAAGGGCGTAGAAGGCACTCGGATCGTCGATGTCGGGCGGCCGGCCCTGCCAGACCGAGCGGTACACGTTGCCGACCTCTTCCTCGTTGGCCTCCAGCACGGGGACGAGCGCGTTGCAGAGCTCGTCGCCGCGGTCGTCGGCCGACCAGAAGCACACAACCGTATCGTCGCTGAGTACGTAGCGGCGCTCGGGCAGTGGTTGGTCGGGCTGCTGCGGGTCCGGATAGGCGGGATGCAGCAGGCGGTTGAGCGCGGTTGCACAGGTCTCGGCAGCGTCCCTGGAGACGGGAGCGTTCTCGTTGCCGCTCCAGCCATAGGATTCGAACGCATTTGCGTTGAAGGACACGATCCCGACTCCGCTGCTCGTTCCGCCGGGCACCCGTTTGAGCGGCGGGAAGTTGCCGACCTCTCCCGTGAACGGATCCCCCGTCACAAGACATTGGTTGACCCCTTCTTGCCCTTCCCCTTCCTGTGTTCGCAACTCTTTCCAGTAGTCCCGGACCTTGGGGCGATTCGTGACCAGCGCGTCAACGTCGGGGGCGTATACGAATGCGAAGAGGTCGTTGGATGCCCAGTCCTCGTCAACATGGACGGTTTGATCACCCGAAGCAAGAGCCTCCAGGAAGGATCGGACGGCCTCGGCCCCTTCGTCTCCCGTCTCCTCCGCGCATTGAGCAACACGATCTCGGAAGAGTCCTGCGCGCTTCTCGAGCTTCTTAGCGGAACGGGTCCCGTTGGGATCGATCCCGAACACGTACTCCGCCTTGTCGAAGAAGAAGAAGGCCCGATCTCCGCTCGTCCTGGGCTTCTCGCGCGGAACGAAGAAGTGTTTGGCCCGCGGCCTCGGGGACTTACGCCCTTCTTCCTCCGGTGGGATGTGGTGTGTGCCGTCAATGCCGACCAACCTGCCCTCTCTGCTGACCCGGATGAGCCACGCAATAGGTTTAAGCTCAAAATCGGGGTCCGGTAGCAAGTCCTCGCGTTCGGCGAGCTGATGAAGCGCCTGCAGAATCATTCGCTTTCACCTCCTTCCCTTTCAAGTTCACTCACCCAAGCGGCGTGCGGGTCGGCAGGGACATCGAGGACACCTCCTTCGAGCCGGGCTTCGAAGAAGACCGGTGTGTTCCGTCCATCGTCATAGTCAATATCCCAAAGCATCAGACCCAGGTCGCGGGTGTCGTCGATGGGTCCGGGAGCGTCGTCGGCTGGAAGGACCTCTGCGGTAAACTCGCGACAGCCGAAGTATGGCTGATGGAAGTGCTGGCCCTTCTGGACCCGGCGGCTGAACATGTCGATGAACTTGTAGGCGTTATCACCGGGCCCGGCGCGGTCCGTCATCGTGAAGTGGGCATCGATGAGGTAGTCGACATCGCGGAGAGCGACTGTATTTCGCTGAGCCCGATCGGCATCCGCGAAGTAAACCGGAGCCAGCCCGCCTTCGTTGACCGTCGCGATTGTGGGGCGACTGGCCTTTGAACTCACCTCGTTCCGACGGAAGGAGATGAACTTGATCTCCTTCAACAC
>JAWODX010000143.1:0-2698 GCA_046483085.1 Planctomycetota bacterium | reverse complement strand
GCGGTGGCCTACGTGAGCCGGGCGACGGTGGCGGACCCGCAGCCGGTTGTCCGCGATTCCTGCTGGGGCTCGGGTCGGCACGCGGGAGCGGCGGCGCATGGCGCCATCGCCGACACGATCATCGAGCTTGTGAAGGCGACCACCCGGCGATGAGAACGACCGTCCGACTTCTGCTGCTCGCCGGGCTGGCCGCCGTCGCGGCCGCGGGCCCGGCCCGCGCCGCGGGAGTCGGCGCCCTGGGCACGGCCGCCGGCGGCTGGAAGATCTCGCCGCCCGACCGCTGTGTCCGCCAGGTCACGCTGAACGAGGACTGGACCCGCTACGGGCGCCTGTCGTTCAGCGTCCGGACCGATCCGATCCCCCGTCAGCCGCTCCGCCTGCTGGTCAGCCTGGTGGCGTGGAACGGCTGGTGGTACCAGTCGGCCGAGCTGCTCTCCATCGCGGGCGACCACGCGCATACCGTCGAGCTCGACCTCGGCCACCTGTCGAACGACTGGGTGCCGCGGGGCCACCTCCGGGCGTGGGACGGCTACGTCCGGCAGCGGGTCCGCTCGGTCCGCATCGCGGTCTTCTCGCCCGAGCCGTACGAGGGGCGGCTGCACATCGAAGACGTCACCCTCGGCCCGGGCGACGGCAACGGCGAGCCCTTCCTCTACGACGCGGCCGTCGTCACCGACGCCCCCGCCGCGGGCGAGCCGGCGACGGTCAGCTTCCGCCTGTCCCGGGTGTACCCGAACCCGTTCGAGCAGGGGCTCGTCTCCGTGTCGCTGGTGGCCGGCGGCCGGCGGGCCACCGTGCCCGCCTATTTCTACCAGGCGTACCGCGAGGCGGACCGGGGGCGGCTGACCCCGGTCGGTGCCTCCGCCTGGCGGGCGAACCTGATCGCGCCCGAGCCGGGCACGTACCGCTGGGTCGTCCACGCGGCGGGTGACGACGGCCCGGTCGAGCTCGGCGCCGGCCGGCTCGTCGTCGGGGAGCCGAGCGGGTCGACGCCGGAGATCCCGGCGCCGGACCTGACGAAACGGACGCCGTTCGTCCTCGCCCGCCGCGTCCGACCGAAGGAGCCCGTGTTCCTCCTGCAGACGGAGGGCAAACCGGGCTGGACGCTGCAGGCGGAGGCGGAGGCGGAGCGGGCCGGGCTGGTCGAGGCCTGGCGCGTCCCGCTCGAATGGACCGACGCCTGGGGCGGGTACCAGGGTCTGGCGCGGTACAACCTGGAGAACGCGTGGCGGTTCGACCGGCTCCTGGCGGCGGCCGAGGAGGCGGGCGTCGAGCTCCCGCTCGCGCTCAACTCCGAGGAGCCGTTCCAGATCGCGTTCAACAAGATGGAGCGCGAGCTGGGCCGCGGGCGCACGTTCAACTGGTTCTCGAACCCGCTTCGGTCCGGGGCCGATCCCGGGTCGGGCGCGGACGAGGGCGGCGCGAAAGAGCGCCTCGAGCGGCTGCTCGTCCCGAGCGAATACTTCGCGAACCAGCCGGTCGAGCTGACGTCGGGCGAGAAGCGGACCGTGCTCGAGTTGTTCGAGCAGCAGGTTTCGTACATCGGCGCCCGGTGGGGCAGCTCGCCGACGGTCTCGCGGTTCGAGCTGTGGATGTCGATGCCGGCGAACCGGGCCGAGGCGTGGCACGAGGCGGCCGGCCGCCTGCTCGCCCGCGCCCCGCTCCGCGGCAAGCCGGTGATCAGCCGCCATCCGCAGGCGGCTCAGCTCGGTCGCCGCCGGCGGATCGCCAGCTTCGAGCGGGCGTGGGGCGAGTGGAAGGCCGCCCACCGGCTGAGCGAGGGGACGCGGATCAAGTGGGTGACGCAGCCAGCGAGCCACGGGGCGAAGTCGCTCCAGGCCGAGGGCTGGTTCCCCGGCGAGGCGGCCGTCTACTCGGAGGTCTCGGAGAGCTGGACCGGGTACGCCCGGCTCGCCTTCGACGTGTACGTCCCGCCGGACGCGCCGAACCACATGCGGGCGGCGGTCTACGTCCGCGAGCGCGACTGGTGGTGGTACGAGACGCTGCTCGAGCCGATGCTGCGGCCGGGCGACTGGACGAAGCTGATCGTTGACATCTCGCCCGACAGCCCCATCTGGGAGGCGCGCGGCCACGGCCGCGAGTGGGACGGCTACGTCGCCCAGCGGATCCGCGAGATGGGCATCCGCGTCTTCGGCAAGCCCCAGAAGGGCGAGGAGGGCAAGTTCCAGGAGTACACCGGCCGGATCTGCATCGACAACGTCGAGCTCTGGCCGGACCCGAAATCGCCGCGCCCGCTGCGGGTGACCGACCTGACGCCGAACGCGAAGAAGGTCGGCCAGTACGAGAAGTTCGAGCTGTCGTTCAAGCTCGCCCGGGTGTTCGCCAATCCGTTCGACCCGAAGCAGGCGGACATCTGGGGGCACTTCATCTCGCCCGACGGCCGCCACGTCCGTGTGCCCGCGTTCTTCTCCGAGGGCTACCGGCGCGACCTCGTCGGCGGCGTCGAGAAGCTGACCGCGGTCGGCGGCTCGTGCTGGAAGGTCCGGTTCGCCGCCGCACAGACCGGCACCTGGACCTGCTACCTCGAGGCGAACGGGACGGAGCTCAAGAAAGACGACCCGATCACGTTCAAGGTCGTGCCGTCGGACGGGCCCGGGTACGTGCGCCGCTCACGGCTCGACCGGCACTACTTCGAGTTCAGCACCGGCGAGTTCTTCTACCCGATCGGCCACGCCCT
>JAWODX010000142.1:0-4944 GCA_046483085.1 Planctomycetota bacterium | reverse complement strand
TGCTGTTTGGTTCCTGGTGCTTGTTTGCGATTTGCTGCTTGTGATTTGAGATTTGCTTCCCCCGTCGTGTCGTCGTGCCGTCGTGGCCGTCCGTCGGCGCACTCGGCTCGTGCGGCGCAGCGCCACCGGCCGTTTGGGACTTGCTGTTTGGTGCTTGATATTTGTTTGTGATTTGCTGCTCGGGACTTGAGATTTGCTTCCCCCGTCGTGTCGTCGTGCCGTCGTGGTCGTCTGTCGGCGCACTCGGCTCGTACGGCGCAGCGCCACCGGCCGTTTCGGATTTGCTGTTTGGTTCCTGGTGCCTGTTTGCGATTTGCTGCCTGGGATTTGAGACTTGCTTCCCCCGTCGTGTCGTCGTGCCGTCGTGGTCGTCCGTCGGCGCACTCGGCTCGTGCGGCGTAGCGCCACCGGCCGTTTCGGATTTGCTGTTTGGTTCCTGGTGCTTGTTTGCGATTTGCTGCTTGTGATTTGAGATTTGCTTCCCCCGTCGTGTCGTCGTGTCGTCGTGGTTGGTTCCCGCCCATTCCCGGTCAAGCAGCTCGTACTCGTCGGTCCCGGTCTGCCGTACGACATTGGTGAAGAAGTCGAGCGGCTGGCGTCGGCCGCAGTGGTCGCAGCGGACGTGCCACTCGCGGGCGTCGCTCTCGTCGTAGAGCCGGGCGATGCCCACCTCGGCGTAGGTCGGCGTGCTGGCGTAGGCGATGAGCTTGTGCGGGCTGGCGGCCAGCCGGTCGCGGGCCAGCGGCAGGTTGTTCAGGTTGCACCGGTCGACCTCGTCGACGATCACCAGGTCGGCGGGGAACTCGACGAACTCGTTCTCGGCGTTCGACCCGACGAAGCTGATCACCCCGTCGCCCAGGTGCTTCATCCGCGAGCTGTTCGCCTTGCCCGGCCCGCTGCGGACCAGCCACCGGTAGTGGGCCGAGACGTTGATCGCCCGCGTCACCCGGTTGGCCACGAACTTGTCCCGCTTCTCCTGCGTGGGCATGACGTAGAGGCAGGCGAGCCCGCGGGCGGCCGACTCGAACGCGTCAATAATCAGGAACTCGCTGATCCCGCACTGGACCGATTTCTTGAACACCCGCTCGGTCGACCGGTCGAGGTAGATGGGCAGCAGATAGGGCCGGCGGCGGAACGTCATCGGCCGGCCGCGGGTGTTGCGGTGATGGCGCAGCGCCAGCCGGACGCGCGGCTCGGCCAGCCGGAACGCGGTGCGGAGCTTCCGGCGGACGCCGCGGAGGCCGGCACCGGTGCGACGGGGCTTCCGGTTCTTCGGTGGCATCGCATGCCTCCCTTCTGAATACGTCCTGTAAGTCCTATAGGACCGATAGGACCCATTGGATCTGTGGGGACAAAGACAGTCCCGGGCAGACAGCGCTCCTGCAAAACGGCTCTCTCCCCGGCTCCCTCTTCCTCGGAACTCGGGGAGGTGCGGCCCCGGCCGCGCCGGAACCGTATCTCCACAGAAGTTCCTGGAGGGGGTGCGGGGGAAGCCTTCTTTCAGGAAGGGTCCCCCGCGTTCCATCATCGGTACAGTGGTCAATCCCGGGGCGCGGGCTCGGGTCGCCGGTCGGCGCGGGCGAACCGGCCGAGGTCGATCCCCAGCTCGCGCGCGATGCGGAGCGCCTCCTCGTCCGACAGGTCGTCGAGCTCGTGCTCCGACGGCCCGTCGTCCTCGCGGTCGGGCAGCTTCATCCGCAGCTCGATGCACTTGGTCAGCATGCTGAACTCGAGCTTCATCAGGTTGAGGTAGAGGTTGCCCGACTTTTTCTTCTCGGCATCGAGCTCGGACTGGAGCTTGCGGACCTTGGCGAGTGCGGCCTCGAGGTCTTCGACGAACGCGGAAGTCGTCGCCGAGGCGTCGCCCCAGGGGTCGCGCTCGGCGGCCTCGCGCCGGAGGTCGTGCACGTCGCGGTGCACCGTCCGTTCGAGCACGCCGAGCTCGGTGGCGATCTCGTGGACCGGGCATCCGGCCCGGGTCAGCTCGGCGACCTTGCGCCGCCGCTGCCGCCGGGTGAGCGGTCGATTCGGCTTGCCCCTTCTCCGCTGCCCCCGAACCTTCTTCTGTCCTGCCATCGTCAACTCCTTTCTCCTCGCACGAACAAAGATCAGCCACGGATACACACGGATCAACACGGATGCGGGTGGGAGGCGGACGTCACCTGATCAATACAAGGACACAAGGGCGCGAAGACACGAAGGCTCCAGGGACAGTGGCGCCCGGGCCGCCGGTGCGCGTTTCGCCTTGGTGACACCCCGGGACCGTCGCCAATCGACCGAGCGGACGAAGCAGGCGTGTCGCGGGCATCTTGCCCGCGGTCTCGCGGCCATCCTGGCCGCGGTCCGGGAACCATCGAGAGTGCGAGGGCAAGACGCCCTCGCCGCCCGCGCACCACCCACGCGCCGGCAGGCAAGAATGCCTGCGCCACTTGGGTTCTGCTCGCCCTCCCAGAATAGTGCTACGCCCTCCCCCCGACCAAGTACAGCGAGCGGCAACAGACCCGCGCCATTCCCCGCCCCCGCTTAACAGGTACGGCCGGTTCGGCCCGGACGCCTTCGTGCCTTCGAGTCTTTGTGTCTTTGTGTTTGAACCCGGACGAAAGCACCGCCGCTTCTCCTACGCGGCGGGCCGGCGGTCGGGCCGCTCTTTCGAGGCGCGGATCACCGCCTCGACGGCCTCGGCCGGGCGCCAGTACCGGCGTCCGTCGAGCTCGATCCATTCGGGCATGTCGCCGGCGTGGCAGAGGCGGACAACGACGGCACGCGGCACGCGGGCCAGCCGGGCGACGTCCGCCACGCCGTAGAGCACGGCGGTGTCGGGCCGGCCGGCGGACCTGGGACGATCGGCTGGGCAAGACATGGGGCGCTCCTCCTCGTGCGTGTCGGCCGGCGCCGCGTCTCGCCGAGGAGGCAGGAACCGCGCGGTCGGCGCGGCCCTCGGCCGGCGGATGCCCCGGCCCGGCCGACATCGCGCCCGCGTCCAGGACCGAACGGACGGCGATGCCGGTCGCGCGCAGTCTTCGCCGGGACGAGACGGCGCAGGATCGACGGGTGATCGAGCTCCTGCTTTCAGCCAATAAGGTCGTCGGCGCGGAGGGTGAGGTCCTGCGCCAGGCGCCGTCGGGCGAGGGCGGCCCGGGCGGCCGCCGTCACTCACCATTCGCCCTCAGGCGCCCATAGATATACCACACAGGCGGGTGGCTGTCAAGGGGGCACAACTGTTTTTCGCAGAAAAAGATTCCCCGGTTGCCATATTCGCTTGACCCCCAGTGATTTGGAGGCTATGATTGTGGGGTGGATTTTGGCGGCGGCCCCCGGCTTGTGCGGGCGCCGCGGCACCGGATGGAAACAGGCGCGGACGAGGGCGGATGGAATTCGGCGAGAAGCTGAAGCGGCTGCGGAAGCAGCATGACCTGGGGCAGGCGGACCTGGCCGCGAAGGCCGGGCTCTCCACGAACAAGATCCAGCGCTACGAGCAGTCCGGCCAAAAGCCGAAAGGCGAAGACACCCTCGCCCTGGCCCGGGCGCTGGGGGTGACCGCCGACTACCTGCTGGACGACGACCTGCCCTACCCGCCGCCGCAAGAGCACCTGTCGGAAAAGGTCGCGGTCATCCAGCGGCTCGAAGGCCTGATCGCCGCCCTCCGCAGCCGGAGGGCGCCCGACGAAGCGGAGCCGGCCCTCGCCGACCGGCCGGACGTCGTCCACCTGCCCGTGTTCAAGCTCGGCGCCGGGTTCGACGTGCAGTTCGACGCCGCGGGCGCCGCCCGGGGCGAGCAGGTCCGCGACCTCTATGCGACCGGCCTGCAGGACGCGCGCTGCTTCGCCGCCGAGCTGTACGGGACGAGCATGCAGGCGCCGGGCGGCCGCGGTTTCTCGCCGGGCGAGACCCTCGTCTTTCGCATCGCCCGGCCCGAGGAGATCGCGCCGGGCGACTACGTCTACGTGCGGGCCGGCGGCCAGGCGCTCTTCCGACAGGCGTTCGTCCACGGCGACCGGTTCCGGCTCCGCGCCCTGAACCCGGCCGACCGCGAGGTGGACGTCGGCCGGGCCGAGATCGAGCACGTCGCCCGGCTCGTCCGCCGGGTGAAGGACTACTGACCCTTGCGCGGCCCGCCGCGCGGCGGTACCGTAGATGGGCGGTTCTCGGCGGCCGCACCGTACCGCACCGCCGCGCGACCGATTCAGGCGCGGCAGCAAGACATTGGGGCAGACATTCCTGGCTGCCCCGCAGTGAGCAAAAGCGCCCGCTCCACCAGGGGTGTGGCAGATGCCGCCAAAAGGATCCGACGTGGCACAGACAGAGCCCGGGCCCGAGGCTGTGATGGTGGTCACGGGCGACGTTGCGCGATCCCGCGACCTGACCGACTCGGACCGGCGAGAGCTCCAGCGGACGATGCTCGAGCTGCTCGAGGCGGTCAATCAGGAGCGGGGCGACGACTCCATCGCGCCGTTTTCGCTGAGCGGGGGCGACGAGTTCCAGGGCGTGCTCCGGCCCGAGGCCGAGCTTTTCGGGCTGATCCGGCGGCTGCAGGCCGAGGTCCACCCGGTCGGGCTGCGGTTCGGGATCGGGATCGGCGGGATCAGCACCGACGTTCGTCCCCGGTCGCAGGAGATGGACGGCGAGGCGTTCGTCCGATCTCGGGAGGCCCTCGACGCCGCCAAGGAGAACCGGTCGGAGATCTGGTTCCGCACCCCGTCCGAGTCGTTCGACCTCGCCGCGAACACGATCTGCCGGCTGATGACCGCGATTCGGAGCGACTGGAGCGAGGTCCAGCATCGCCGGGCACGCCGGAAGCGCGAGGGATGGACTGACGAGCGCATCGCGAAGGCCGAGGACGTATCCCGGCAGGCGATCGGTCGGTCTCTCCGACGGGCGCATTACGAAGCCATCAGAGAGGCCGAAGCCAGGATCGACGGGCTTCGCGGCCCCTGAAGTGATCTG
>JAWODX010000471.1:0-2692 GCA_046483085.1 Planctomycetota bacterium | reverse complement strand
GGCAGGTCGCGCCATGGCGCATCTGTCCGCACGATCCACAGCACGGCTTCAAGGAAAAGCCGCGTATCGCCGCCTGTGCGGCCCGGCGCCGCGACCCCGCCAGGGCACAAGGGTTCAATCAAAAGCCACTGTCGGTCCGTGAGGACAAATCTGCTCCGGTCCATTCCAACCTGGAGCAGGTTGTCATGACGACCCTTCCCTTGCCAAGGAAAGTAAGCGGGGAGAACCCCTTTTGGAAAGGGGGTGTTCTCCTCCGCGCACCTCTCGTGGGAGGCTTCAGGGAGATTCCGTTTCGGACGGGGCGGCTTGACCGGGGCTGGAGCCGCGCTATGATGGGCGTATACAGGTTGGGGGTGGACCGATGTCCGGGTACTCGAGATGGGAGGGATCGCTGAACAAGCGGGATGCGGCCACTTCGCCGACCGCCGAGGACGAGGGGCCGGACACGGGGCCGGGCCGGAAACTGGTCCGCCGTTGGATCAGCGGCTGGCCGCAGCGGCGCTGCTCTCGGTCTCGTCCTTCGTGGGGGGGTGGGTCCGGGGGTTCGGGGCTATCTGGCGGCCGGTCGGCTGCGGTCGGGTTTCGGCAACACCGGCGGTGATATCGAGGAGCGGCTGCGCGAGATCGAGTCGGACCTCCGGGTGATGAAGGAGGGCCCTTCGAGGGCGGAGCGGTCGCGGCTGGCGCACTGGGCGTCGGAATGCGAGGAGGATGTGGCCGAGCTGGACCGCCTGTTCGGTCCGGTGCTGGCCGGTCATCCGGTCTGCGAGGAGACGCAAGGGGCTCGCCGAGCGAGCCTCGCGTCGCGGGTCGCCACCCGCTCCGCGATCCGAGCGGATCTGCGCGGCTGCATGCTCCGCCGCGCAAGAACGGGGACCATCTCCCAAGTCCGCGGACGCGGCTCCGAACGACACGCGCCGCTCACGTCTGGCCTTTGTTTCTGTCGTGCTCCTGCTCCTCCTCCTGCTCGAGCTCCCGTTCCTGAGTCCCTCCGCCCCACCACGTCCGGCAATCGAGGAAGAGCACGAGTACGAGCAAGAGACGGGTTCACCGCGAGCATACGGGGGAAGAGGAGGCGTCCCCTTTTCGGTCCCCGGAATGAGGACACGAGCGAAAAAAAAGGCCCGGACGCGGTGGGTTGCGTCCGGGCCTTTTGCGGTTTATTCCCGGCGATGACCTACTCTCTCGCCTTTCGGCAATACCATCGGCGCACAGGGCTTAACTGCCGTGTTCGGAATGGGAACGGGTGTTTCCCCTGTGCTATGGTCACCGGGAAGCTCGTAAGAAGCCGCTGGCTCTTAGCTGCTAGCCGCTGGCTTGCACCGGTTGGCCCTCGCTGCGGCTGCTGACCAGTACTCAGAAACTATCTCAGAAGCGTGGCACGGCCTTCCAGGCCGTGGGTCTTCACGGGCAGGATGCCCGTGCCACCACTTGACGAGCGTTCTGAGATAGTCACTAAGACGACTACGCTGTTTTTGCAACCGCAGAGGCCGCAGAGCACGCATAGAGAATAACTTATGGTCTTGTGGGTCCGATGTCCGAGCAGCGGTCACCGGTCCGCGAAGAGAATCCCGTACGTCCTTCTTTTTGGGTCTTCCACGAAATCTGTGGGCGCCTTTGGGCCGAAAACGCTCTGCCTCTGGCTCGTAGGCTTCCAGGGCGTCCCTTCCGCGCCACTCGCCGTCGGCGCCGGCCCAGCCCCGGGGTGAGACCGACGCCGACGGCGAGTGGGCTCCAGGGACGCGACGGAGCCGCTAATGTGTATACGGTTGCAAACGCAGCGACCCGCAAGACGCGCCACACCGGAACATGTGTACCAGGTGCCGCCTGCCGACTCTGCCCATAGAAGCAGGTTTGGAACTGACCACGACATTTCTGGACCCGCAAGCGGTCATAAGCGACTAGACCACAACTGGATACGGCCGAGATCCGAACATGGCGCCCACAGATTTCGCGGAAGAGGCTTCTTTTTCAACCACTTCTCTGCGATCTCCGCGATCCCTGCGGTGAGTTTCTAGCGTTGCCGTGCTAGGGCGGGGGCACCACCTCGTGGTTTCGCGGGTGCTTGTCTTCGCAGGGGATCGGCCCGAAGCGCCGAGGACGACGACGATGGTGGCCGGTGACGCGCTCCGGGTCCGTGGGGGCCAGATACCCTCTATTGGGGCCAGCGACTTGGCTGCGCCGGCGCCCTTGACAGCCGGGCGCCGCCTGGCATAATCAAGCGCCTGTTCCCTGCACCGAAGGGCGGCCCATGATCTGTCCCGCGTGTCGCGAAGAGATGATCATCGTCGAGTACGAGCAGATCGAGCTCGACGTCTGCCCGGGGTGCAAGGGGGTGTGGTTCGACGCGGACGAGCTGGAGCTGCTGCTCGAGTCGATGGGGCTGTCGATCGCGGGCCTGGTCCGGCCGGGCGAGGCGCGGTCGGCCGAGAAGAAGCGGAAGTGCCCCTACTGCCGCCGGAAAATGCAGAAGGTGCGGATGGGCGAGCAGGAGGTTCTGGTCGACCGCTGCCGGCACGGGCACGGGCTGTGGTTCGACGGCGGCGAGCTCGGCACGATCGTCCGTGAGCTCCAGCACGCGTCGGGGGCCGGCGAAACCGTCGGGTCGTTCCTGGCCGACGTCCTGTTCGCCGGGGAAAACACCGAATCGGGAGAGGACCCATGATGCTCGCACTTGCCGCGGGAACTGTCG